>CAZVXA010000004.1:46812-74044 GCA_964630955.1 uncultured bacterium
TTTGGGCTATAAAAAAAAAATAAACCAACTTAAAACGCTTTTTTTTGTGGGGGGGGGGCCCCCCCCCCCCCCCCCAAAACTGGGGTTTATTAAACAGCAGACCCTAATCTCCTCACCATGTCCGATTACGACATTCCTGCCATTATTCAAGGCTATGCCCAGGGCTATTTCTTGATGGCCGATGAGAAAACCGGGCAACTGAGCTGGTACAGCAGCCGCCAGCGAACCCTGATTCCCCTGGACGACCGATTTCGCTTCCCGCGATCGCTACGCCGAGTCCTGAATCAAAATCGCTTCTCTGTGGCGGTCGATCGAGACTTCCGGGGGGTTATTGCAGGATGCGCTGACCGCGAGGTGACCTGGATCTCAGATGAATTGAAGGAGATTTACTGGCAGCTTCACCAGGCGGGTTGGGCACACAGCTTCGAGACCTGGCAGGGCGACAACCTGGCAGGAGGTATCCTCGGAATCACCATTGGTGGAGCATTTATTGGCGAGTCGATGTTTTACCATATTCCTGAAGGCTCGAAAGTTGCAATGGTGAAGCTGGTAGAGCGTCTGCGATCGCGCCATTTTGTGTTATTTGACGCACAGATGATGAACCCTCACCTGGAGCGCTTTGGGGCTTACGTGATTCGCGATCGAGACTATGAACAGCTCCTCCAAAATGCTCTGGAACAGAGATGTTCATTGCTATAACGGCAGCAGGAGAGTGTATTTTGGACTGTGGCAGGAAAAGTTGGCGGGACTTGATCAGGAATTTGGTCTGTTTGCGATGACGAATGTGCTAGAAAAGGGGATATTAACACCAGTTTCAAATTAAATGTCAACCACCAAAAGCACCAAATAATGGTTCCCCGTGAGAAAAATTTTTCAGTCGCCCCTACCGCCTGTGAAGACGGAGTTGGGGAAGACCCTTCAGAAGTAGACCTACCCCACAAGGTGTTTTCTGAAGAAGTAGAGGAGGGCGATCTCCCGATTGTCTCTTCTCTGCCTGCAATTGATTGGGCACATCTGCATCAGCTTTCTGATGGCAACCGTGAATTTGAACTGGAGCTACTGCGGCTATTTGTTGAAGATAGCTGGCAACACTTCGCCGCACTCAAGCAAGCCGTTATTGCGTTGCTCTCACCTGAAGGGCAAAACCAGAGTAACTTCTGGCAGGCCGAACGAGTTGCTCACTATCTTATGGGAGCCAGTGCCAATGTTGGAGCCTGGAAAGTGCAACAAGCTGCTGATTTGCTGGAGCAGCAGTTCAGAAACCATACAGTCGAAGGAATTTCCCCCCTGCTGGTAGAGTTAGAAACAGGTTTGATGCAGGTTAAAACTATCGTTTAGCGCGGTTGCTCTCACCCTATTGCGAGCGTCGCAGCCAAACGACCACCCTTTTCATCGATTTCCGGCCACAAGACGCATCCACAACTTGCGATATTCTGGTTCGAGTTGATGCAAACTCCCCGATTGGGGCATATTCAACTGTCAGACGGATACAGCGGTTGCATGATTCAAATCCTTGTTATAGACGATGACCCGCTCACTCAAACTATCCTGAAGAAAGCGTTGCGGGGGCAAGGGTACGAGGTGACCATCGCCTCCGATGGCGAGGCGGGGTTAGCGCTGGCTCAGCTACGGCTTCCAGGGCTGATTATTTGTGACTGGATGATGCCGGGAATTGATGGGCTGGAGGTTTGTCGTCGGGTCAAAACAATGCCTGAACTTTCGACCACCTTCTTTATCCTTCTGACCTCCAGAGGCAGCATTGATGACCGGGTACAGGGGTTAGATACCGGGGCAGACGACTTTTTAGCAAAACCTATCGAAATTAGTGAGTTGCAGGCCAGGGTGCGGGCCGGCCTGAGGTTGCACCAATTGAGCCGCGACCTGCAGTTGCAGAAGCAACTGCTTGAACGAGAACTGGCAGAGGCAGCTTCCTACGTGCGATCGCTCCTCCCTGCACCATTGATCGGGAGTGTCTACATCGATTCTCGCTTCATCCCCTCCAGCCAGCTAGGGGGTGATTGCTTTGACTACTACTGGCTGGATCCCGACTACCTGGCGATCTACCTGCTGGACGTGTCAGGACATGGACTGGGCGCAGCGCTCCCCTCGATTTCGGTGCTGAATCTGCTGCGATCGCAGTCCATGGCAGATGTCAACTTCTACCAGCCTCAGGATGTGCTGCGCGCATTAAATGACACCTTCCAGATGGATAGCCAGAACGCCAAATACTTCACCATCTGGTATGGCGTTTACAATCGAACCAAACGAACGCTGGTTTACGCCAGCGCAGGCCATCCTCCAGCACTGCTTTTTTCAGAAGACGCTTCAGGCCAATCTACAATTGAACGATTACGAACACCCGGTGTGCCGATCGGGATGTTGTCTGAGGCCACTTTCACCAGTGACCGCCAGGAAATTCCACCCGGAAGTACACTTTACATCTTTAGCGACGGCATCTATGAAGCCCTTGAACAGAGCCAAGATGAACTTTGGGGACTGGAAGCTTTTGTTCATCTGCTTAAACAGAATCAGCAGGACAAAAGTCTGGATCAAATCCTGGAAAACGTCCGCTTGCACTCTGCAAGCCCAACTTTCAGCGATGACCTGTCCTTACTCCAGATCAGCTTTGTCTGATGCCCTCTAGTTACCGTTTCGCGAGACAGTTTTGGCATTCGGAAATGCAAAACGTCTCGCAACAGACGATATCCACCAGGCTTCAAGCCGCTGCGACCTGGCAAAAGTGATCCTGATTCGAGAAAATCTCGAATACCTGATCCATGCTGGTTAGCTCAAATAGAATCTTGACCTGAGCATTGATAGAACAAATGCACAATCGCTTCCCAAAGGAACGAGCAGTCTTCAGTGCAACAACCAGTGCTCCTAGCCCTGAACTGTCCATAAAGGTCACTTCCCTTAAATCAACCAGAATGGTGGAGGCATGGGTTTGAACCGCCTCGTCGATTACCTGGTGAAAGTGGTCAACCTGAGTGCTGTCTAAAATTCCAGTCGGCTGGACGACTTTAATCGTCGGATTCATGGTGGTTTGCATAGTCTTCAAGTCGATTGTCTCCAAGTCGGTAAAAGGCGATTAGAAAAACAGTTCGGGAGAGAAGCAGGGAATAGAACCCTGACTTATCCGTAGAAAACCCGAATCCTACTGTGCAGAAGCTTAAGGTAAGCGTGAGGTTGAAACAGCGAACTCAGCAGAAACGCGGAACTGTCCCTAAATTGACATAGACATCCGGGGACTGCAAGACCCTAAATACGGATTTCTTTGTCGCTTCAATGTTTCTCCCCAAAAAACCGATCCCCTTCACACAATTTTTACGCCCCTGGCACAAATACGGAGAAGCCGACAGTTTTTTGTTACTTTTCAGCTCAGTAGACACAACTGGGGAATTTAACTAGTCTACCCAGGTTGGACTCTATAGTCATCAGCGAGGAAGCTCTTGACAGCGCCAACTGAGAGAGCCAGAGAAGCCTTCTACTGTCCTTCAGAGTCCCGTTCCTTCCCGGCCCACCAGGAGAAACGCTATATTGGCTTTAAGCCGAACGGGTAATATCACAGTGGATGCCCCATCAGGACACCGTGGATTGTGCAGGGTAGTTCAACTCTTCGCCCCATCATCACGCCTTTTCCGCCCCTCTGCGCCATGAGTTTATCAGGAAAGGACTATGAAACAGTGGGTAATCGCTCTCACCGTAGGGCTACTCCTTATCTCCAGCATTGCCTGTAGTACCGTCAAGGAGCAGCCCTCCACACTCCGCTCCATACCACCATCGGCCATGAGTACAAGTCAATCCTCCCCCACTGCCTCACCAGATTTTCTGCCGCGCGTGCGGGAATTTGTGGCTCAGCAGGCAGGTGTTGATCCGGCTCAACTCTCCTTTCAGCAGAGCGAGGCTATCCAGTGGAGCGACGCCTGTCTGGGCGCAGCCCGCCCCGATGAGTTCTGTGCCCAGGTCATTACTCCAGGCTACCGCGTTACCTTCAGCACCCAGCAGCGAACTTACGAAGTGCATACTGATCAGACGGGCAGGTCAATGCGTATGGCACAGAACGCTAGTCCATAATTCACTGGACTTTTGACCATTCCTTCCTCCCATGCCGCGAAACGCCCTCGTAGAGAACGTTTCGCGGCAAATTGAATTTTAGCGCCGATTTTCCTGAAAATTTGGCAATCAACACAACATGGGTACCCATTGCCACTCAGATGCCTGAAAGTATTGCTGCCAGTACAGCAGTCAGGTACCGTCAATGGTTCACACCAGCAGGCTTTCTACCTCTTCTCATCTGGACTGAATACACTTCTGGGGATTGAGAATAATCCACTGGCACAAAACAGTTTAGATAGTGGGTTGATGGGGGCGATCGCCTGATCCATTCCTTCTCCACGCTGACACTGCATCTCAACAACAAAACCTGCGGTTTCAGCCTTAGTGCAGAACTTGAGTCACCAAAGCAGTAGATATGTCTTTTATCGTAGCTTCATCTTACAGGGCACATCTGAAGTGATTAACCCAGTAAATCTACATAATCGATTCCGTAATCCCACCATTTCTTTCACCGGGAAATAAATGTCAGTCTTAGAACACATCGCCCTGTGAACTGGGCTTACAGACCTGCGCCAGCCCTTGCCCCCCTTCTATCCCGTTATTCCTCCTCTTTCCCTTGGCATCTCATGGTCACCTTTAACTTCACCTACGACCCAGGCGTTACTTTCCAGCAAGCACTCGGCATGGAAATGGCAGGGCGCATCTGGTCGCGCTATCTCGCCGATCCAGTCAGAATCAATATTCATGTGGGCATCTCCAATGACTTGCCCACAAACGTGATCGGTGGTGCATTGCCAGGAGTTATAGCAAACCAGCAATACGAAACCTGGCGAACCCGACTGGCGGGGGATGCAACTTCTACGGATGACAAACTGGCACTGCAAAATCAGCAAGATGATCCAGACAAATTTACTGCACTGATTGATGGACACAAGGTTGACAACAATGAGACCCTCAACCTCACTCGTGCGAATGCCAAAGCGCTGAACATGGTATCGGGAACCGACAATGCACTGGATGGCTGCATTGTGTTTGCGAGTTTATCAGGAACCGGGTTCAATTGGAGCTACGACTTCATCCGACAAAGTACTCCTGCTGCCAACTCCCTTGATTTTCTGAGCACCGCCATCCACGAAATTGGCCATATTTTGGGATTCGTAAGTGGCGTAGACAAACCCGGTTGGTTGACTCAGAAGATGCGGTACACCGCTGGAACTCTGGATGATTTCTACAAGACGTTGATTGGCACATTGAACAATGCCACGCCCCTGGATATGTTTCGTTTCTCGTCCCAGAGTGTGAAACTCGCGGGTACAAGTGATAGCTGGATCGATCTGTCAATCGGCAGCGGAGCCTACTTCTCGGTTGATGGGGGAAGAACAGCCGTGACCCACTTTGCATCAGGCAAAGACATCAATCTGGGGGGTGATGGCTATCAGGGAAGCCACTGGGCAAATGGGGTCACTGCTCCTGGAGTGATGGACCCGGCACTTGCCCCCCAGGAGCGAGTTTCGGTTTCCAACCTGGATCTCCGGGCATTTGATGTCATCGGGTGGAATCTCCGCAACGGGTTGAATGCCAACCCTTTAACCTCAACGTCTCTGTCTACCATTCGTAATCAATCCTTATTCGCATTGGCTCAGCGGACTGGACAAATGCTGGAATGGCTGACAACCAATCTCACCATTTCTGCATCTAAATCTAACTTGGTGCGCGATCGCACCGCCGACGTAGAAGCGATGATCCGGGCCAGTGGCATTTACGAGTGGGGAACTTCTGGCTCTGGCACTACCTCCGGCGGTGGCCGTCGATGGATGGAAATTTTCAATCAGATGGCCCATACACAGGAGCTTTACGTGAATTTCAGCACCGTATCAACAGCGACGAGACCACCCAAAGAAGAAAATGCCATCAGTACGAATTGGGGAAATATCGGTTCTGGCAAGGTTAGCCCCGGAGGACGAGGCTGGAGTGATGACCCAACCCTGAGCGTCGATGCCACCAACGACATGATTTCCGGTCTTGATGCAACTGCACCTCTGGTGAGCCTCGATCCAGCGGATTTCCTCCATCTCAATCAGCCTTCTACGATCACGGGTACCCCTTCCAGCAACACCAGTCTTGATACAGGTACAACCTGGATGCCAATTTCCACCCAAATTGTAGAGAGCACGTCTACCGACTCATTCCTGGCTACGGGAGTTGCGTCAACTCAGCCATCCGTCTCGACTTTTTCTGCTGATCTCAATCTGCGATTGGGCATCGAGAATAATCTGCTGGCACAGAACCTGTCTACAGGGTTGATGGGGGCGATCGGATAACCAATCAACTCCACGAACCCCTTCACTGGCAATTAGCAGGTGGGCGTAGAAAACCCGAACCCCCTTAAGCTGTTCCGCCCGCGTCGCGGGCGGAACAGTTTCTAAGGGGGTTCATGTGAATCAGTGGACACTTTACCCCTTCTTTAAATCTGACGTAGTTTTATGAGGCTTCCCGGTAAATCTACATACGCTTTTCAGTGAAACTACTGTTCTTTGAAATAGAAGAAAAATGGCATTCTTAAGTGGAGTATTATTTTATACCTGAGCTTACGGTCAAGTATCCTGACGATCGCACCTGCTCAATCACGCTCATCGTTCTCGTTCACTATCCCTTTTTAACGCTATGGTCACCTTCAACTTTACTTACGATTCAGGGGTTACTGTTCAGCAGGCGCTGGGTTTTGAAATGGCAGGGCGCATCTGGTCCAACTACCTTGCCGACCCAGTCACCCTGAATATTCACATTGGTATGTCCAGTAGTTTGCCAACCAATGTGATTGGGGGTGCATTGCCGGGGGCATTGGCAAACGTCCAAATATCAGGCTTTAGAGATCGTCTCGCTCAAGATGCCACCTCAAACAATGATCAAACTGCAGTCGCACAGTTTGCAGGCAATGCTGAATTTGATGTCATTCTCGATGGTACCCATCGGTCATTGTCTTCAAGTCAGTCTTCATTCAATGTGATGCGTGCAACTGCCAAAGCGGTTGGCATGGTTTCTGCAACCGATGCCAGTCTGGATGGAGCGATTGTGATGAGCACGCTGGGAAATAGCCATTTGCACTGGAACTACGACTTTACTCGCAGTAGTAGTGCCCCACAGGGCAGTTTGGATTTTTTGAGTGTGGCGCTCCATGAAATCGGTCATATTTTTGGGTTTGTCAGCGGCGTAGATAAGCAGGGGCTGAGGAGTAATGTCATCTCGTCAAGTGAACTCAGCACGTATAGCCAATACCTCATGGATCGAATGAGGTTCGTAACCCCTCTGGATGCATTCCGGGTTGACCAGTTTAGCGACAGGGATTTTACCTATGGCGGAGGCACCAGAGGGTTTGCCCTGCAACCAGCAAGCGGCATGATCGCTCAATTTTCTACGGGGAAAAACAGGACTTTCAGCGGTGATGGCTATCAAGCGAGTCACTGGAAGGAGCAAGCCAATGCACTGGGCATCATGGATCCGGCAATTGCCCCTAGAGAACGAGTTTCGATCTCGAACCTTGATCTACAGGCGTTTGACGTGATTGGCTGGAATCTTCGTAACGGACTTTCTGCCAGTCCGTTTACCACAGCTTCTCTGAACAATTTCCGCAATCAAGCAGTCCAGGGGCTGGCCCAGCGGCTCGGACGGACCACCACCTGGGTAAACAACAACCTCAGTGCTGTCCCAACCAATCTGGGGAGCGATCGCACGTTAGCTGTCGCAGCCATGATCCTGAACAGTGGGCTTTACGAGTGGGGCACCACTGGCTCTGGCACCACCTCCAACGGTGGTCGTCGCTGGATGGAGATCTTCAACCAGATGGCCAACAACCAGGAGGTCTACGTCAACTTCAGCACCGTCTCAAATGTCTCTCCCAATTCAGAAGTCCCCGATCCTCCCAGCCTGAACTGGGGACATAACGGTTCTGGCAAGACTAGCCCCGGAGGACGTGTCTGGCAAGAGAATCCTACTTCGAGCAACGAATCGTCCAGCGATGAAATTTTGGGTATTGATGAAATGGCTGCTCTGGTCAGCCTTGATGCCTCAGATTCCCTGACTTCCAATCCTTCTCCTGAGGGGGCGATCGCCAGTATTCCTTCGACCAGCAACGATACCTGGACAGGAACCACATGGACCCCTGTCTCAACCCAGGCGACTGCAAGCACTACCACCAATATGTCAATGCCAGTCGATGGGACTTCCTCCCAGCAACAGTCTATGAGCCTCTTTGCAACTGGATTGAATACGCTACTGGGTGTTGACAGTAATCCACTGATCCAGACCAATCTGTCGGCAGGATTGATGGGAGCGATCGTGTAAACCAAATCGGCGCGATACGGCGCTTTGCAAGCGAGTGAGGTACAAAGTGTTTGTTGAGAGCCGCGCTCCGCGCGGCTCTCAACAAACACTTTGGTTCTATCTTTGCCGTGACACGGCATTTTAGGAACAAAAGGATTAACGGGAGACGGACTGGAGCGATCGCCCTTCTACACTTTGCGCTGATGTCTTGAGTGGAGAACGAACAACCAGGTAAATCAACAGCCCGAACAATGGCAGCAGCGCCAGTGTCCAGAACAAACGAGGAGTGTGCATATTCCGTCGTCTCATATCGTCCCCCAGAAGCGCTGGGAACAGCAGACTGGTGAGGCAGAAGTCCAGACTCATGACGTGAATAAAACGACTGGTCTGCCACTGCTGAACGAAATCACTCCAGTCCCCAGCGACCACACCAAATAGCAGGAGTACCAGGGCAGAGAGGGCGATCGCCCCTCCCGTCCAGCGAGAATCGAGCAGCTTCAGCAGGAGATTTTTCTCGCCAGTAAAGGTCGGATTGGACTGTCGCAATGCCAGATAAGGAATGATGGCAAAGGCTCCCACCCCAAAGGAGACCAATACAAAGGGGAAAGCGCGGATTCTTTGCCCCCTGCCATCAAGCAGCATGAGGCAGGCATAGGCCATCGGCAGCACACCGAGAATATTGAACAGGGCGATCACCAGCGGATTAATACTCTGCCATTGGCCGGTCACCAGGTTCTGAATCACCGTGGCTGTACTGGGGTCATCAGGGGGAGCCAGCAGAAAGGCGTAGAGCAGGAATCCGAGCCAGAGCAGGGCAAATCCAATTCTTTGCATTGGCAATCCAGGTTTCAAAAGGTGCAGAAGCATAGCAGATACAGTAGAACAGTGTCAGACCGCCACGGGGGTATCGTCATCCTGCACCGGAAGGATTACAGGGGGTGCGGTCAGCGGTTGAACGACACTTGCAAGCTCCTCAATATATAGCGGTGGCGTCAGCGACTGAAGCTGGTGCGTTATTTTTGCCAGACCAGGGGCCAGTGCAATACTCTCCTGAGTTAGCAGACCTACCACTGAATGCGGCGGTTCTTTGTCCAGCACAGGAATTTGTTGCAGCCCTCGGGTGGACATACGGGCGATCGCCTCCGTCAGCGGCTCATCAGGATAGGCACACAGCAGGTCAGTCGAACAGAGGGCGTGAATTGGCTTCTCCAGAAACGTCTGGGGTTCATGGCCATCCTCCACCCGATTCAGCAGGCGAATCACATCCTGCACAGTCAAGATACCCACCAGCGATTCACCTTCCCGCACCAGTGCGCAGTGGTAGTGGTGGGCGGTCAACTCACGAGCAGCCTCTCTAAGGGAACAGTGGGCCTCCAGGAACAGAGGCACCGCCTGAATAGCATCAGCGACCCGCAACGAAGCCAACCCTTCGACCGCAGGGGTCTGATCGGTCTTTTCCTTCTTCTCGCCATCCGAATCGAGCTGAAGCGGCTGGAGCCGATCCACCACCCAGGAGCTAAGGCCCACCGCCGCCATCAGCGGTAGCACGATGCGATAGTCCTGGGTCATTTCAAACAGCAGCAGAATGGCCGTCAGGGGAGCCTGAACGGTTCCTGCCAGCACCGCCGCCATGCCCACCATTGCGTAGGCAGGGGAGGAGGCGATGTAGTCCCGAAACATGGGAAGTGCGATCGCCAGTGCCTTCCCATAGGCCGACCCCAGCGATGCCCCAAGGAACAGTGCCGGTGCGAAGATCCCTCCCACAAAGCCGCTACCAGAGCTGATTGCCGTCATCAACAACTTCATCAACAGCAGCATGGCAACCAACTGGAGCGGGAGCTGCACATCTTGCAAGAAGGACTCGACCGTCTCGTAACCAACTCCCAGAATTTGTGGGAACTGAAGGGCGATCGCCCCCACACACAGTCCCCCCAGCACAGGATGTAGCGGCTGAGGGATGCGTCCTAGCCAGCCCAACCCCCGCACCTTACCCTGGAAACAGCTCTGGGAGAAGGTAACCGATTGCTTGAACAATACAGACACTAAACTTGCCAGCAGCCCCAGGCCAACATATAGCGGCAGTTCCAGCAAACTGCGGACTTCGTAGGCGGGTAGGTCAAAGGCGGGGCTTCCCCCCAAACCGATCTGAGCAATCCATGCTGCCACCACCGCTGCCAGCAATACCAAACTGGCAGAGGAGGCAACAGAGATTCTTCGCAGCACCACCTCAATGGCAAAAAACACCCCAGCGATCGGGGCGTTGAACCCGGCAGCCAGACCAGCAGCGACCCCGGCAGCCAGCAGCAGATTCTGGCGCTCTTTCGAAACCTTCAATACCTGCCCTAGCAGGAGGCTGAAATTTGCACCAATCTCAACGCTTGGTCCTTCGGGTCCCAGGGAGGCTCCGCTACCCAGTGATACCGCCGCCGCCACCATTTTGCTGATGGGCTTCAGGGGCATAATGTCACGCCCGCTCTCTACCATCGCCATTAACGCATTCAGCCCCGGCCCAAAATCTTTGACACGCCAGCGCATCAGGCCGATTACCAGGCCACCGATTAACGGAATCAATGCCAGTGTCCAGTGACCCCATATCGAGAGTGCCCCGGAAACGTTGCCAAACATGAGGCGATGGACACCGTGGATTAAGGTGCGAAACAGAACAACCCCAGCACCCGCACCACTGCCTATCAAGAGCGCCAGCAGTAGCAAAACGGTGTCTGGATTGGAACGGAGGCGCTCCCAGAAGCGTCCCAGGCTAACAGGTGGTTCACCCGTGGGGGGTAGTTCAGGAGGATCTTGCCCGTGGGGAAAGGGAGTCAGGGTCATTGCCTGCGGGCGGGATAAGTGGTGCTATCTCCTATTATTCTGAGGGATGTCGAGCAAAATAAGTAGGTGGGTATGAGGGTTCTCTCCCCACATCCCGATGGGGGAGAGAAAATGGCTATGCTAAGGGGGGCGATCACAGAAACACCTGAATGGCATTTGGTCTGGTGAAATCGCAGCCCTGCTTTCTGGATCGAGCGCACGGCAAACGGAGGCACGAATCGATGGCAACCTGGATCAAAGAAACCGACGAAGCTATCTACCTGATGGAGGGTGGCTTTTATCTGGAGAAGATTCCCAAAATCCCTCGCCCAAATGGGGAATATCAGCTTTCAGTGGTGCCAATGCGTGCCTGGTTTGCCCGTCCTGATGCCCCTGGAGGGATGGTAATTTCCACGGGTCTGGGGCAACCCGAACCCCAACCTAAACCTGGAACTAACCCAGGCAGCGGTAATCCTGGTGGTGGCGCGCCCAAGCCCAGGGTAACCTTTACCCCCGCCAATGCATCTAACTATCGCGCCCGTCGCGCCGGATTTAGGATCGACACAATTGTTTTCCACAATACAGTGTTCAGTACCGAAAGCGCGATCGCCACGTTCAAAAGCCCCAGTTCCAGAGTCTCCGCCCACTACATCATTGACCGCAGCGGCCAAATTTACCAGATGGTTCTGGACCAGGACTGTGCGTTTCATGCGGGCGATCGGGACATCAACGATCGCTCCATCGGCATTGAGCACGAAGCCACCCAGACCCAGCGCGGTATGACTCCCGCCCAGGAGAAATCTAGCGTTGCCCTGATCCGGTTTCTGCTGCGCACTTACAGCATTCCTCGTAATCGCATCCTGCCCCACCGGGCGATACGGCAGACCAGTTGTCCCAGTCTTGTTTTTCCTGATGATGCGTCGTTTAACCGCTGGGTGGTGAGCAATTTCTAAATAGGTAGGCGCAATTACACTTGAAACCCACAAAGCTGTCCCATCCGCTGCGCGGATGGGACAGCTTTGTGGGTTTCAACTTTTTTCACACCCACTTACTTCTGGACTTTTGACTAAATCGCGCCGATTGTTCTCGAAACGCTGACTGAGTCAGCGTTTCGAGAACAATCGGCGCTAAATTGAATAGGCCGCGAAACGCCCTCTGCGAGGTCGTTTCGCGGCATTATAGGGAAAATAGTCAAAAGTCCAGTTACTTAAAACGTGCCAAATGGTTAGCTTATGGACAACAAAATCAATGCGTTACTCTGGCGCTAACGTTTTCTACATATAGCACTTTGCAAGTGCGTGAGGTACAAAGTGTTTGTTGAGAGCCGTGCTGAGCGCGGCTCTCAACAAACACTTTGGTTCTATCTCAGCGCAAAGCGCTGTATCCTGAGTTCTTATTAATAAAGCGGCTCCTTAAAATCGCCCCATAAACTTGGTTGACCCAGCAGAATCAATGGTTTATGCTTTCAGAGCAATCGCCATAAGACTGGCGAGCGATGAGTTGGTATTCTAAGCCATATGCCATTTAAGGCATTGAGAGATAAGGCTATATCCAGTGCAAGGAAGGAAGCAATCCCCTGCTATCCCCTTACCTGTGCAGAGTATTTTGCAGGAATTGGTTTAGTTCGATTAGGCTTAGAACAAGCAGGATGGGAGATCCGCTTCTCGAACGATTGGGAGCTTAGCAAGTTTGAGATGTACTCCGCGTACTTTAAAGATGCAAGCCAGCATTACAAAGTTCAGGATATTTTCTCCGTTTGCCCTGCTGAAATCCCAAAAACCCTGCTTGCTACGGCATCATTCCCGTGTATTGATTTGTCTTTGGCTGGCAATTTAGAAGGTATTAAAGGTCAACATTCGAGTGCTTTTTGGGGTTTTACCCAAATTCTGGAGGGTCAAGTCAACAGGCCCAAAGTTGTTATGCTGGAAAACGTTACAGGTTGGCTCACGTCAAACGGTGGACAGGATTTCCGAATCGCAATTCAAGAGCTGAATCGATTGGGTTACGCCTGTGATGTTTTCACGATTGATGCGTCTCACTTTGTTCCTCAAAGTAGACCAAGAATATTCGTAATTGGGACGCGAATATCCAATCCAAATCAGGATATATTCACTTACTTAAAGCGTTCTTGCTTACTCAGGACAAAGACATTAGAAAGAGTCGTTATAGCGAATCTCGACTTACAATGGCATTTTCTGGAGATTCCATCGCTACCGGATAAGCAATTTGGGAACTTAGCTCATGTTCTGGAGTGTATTCCAGACGAAGATGACCGCTGGTGGTCTGATGATGAGGTAAACCGTCATCTGAATATGATGTCATCTACTGATTTCACCTACCTTAAGAAACTGGAAGATTTATCTTTCGACTCCTACTGCACTATGTATCGTAGGGTTCGAGAAGGGAAGCAGAGAGCAGAACTTAGGAAAGATGGTCTTGCAGGTTGTCTAAGAACTGCAAGAGGTGGTAGCAGTCGGCAAATGCTGGTGAAAGCTGGAAAGGGAACAGTCGCTATGCGCGTGATGACGCCCCGCGAATATGGAAGACTGCAAGGTGTTCCAGATGATTTCCCAACTCCACCGCAAATCAATCAGGCATTGACAGGATTTGGTGATGCGGTTTGCGTACCTGTGATTACTTGGATCGGTAACAATATCTTGAATCCTCTGGTTAAATCACTTCAAGAAAATACCTTAGCTCTCCACCAGTAATTTCTAGAATTCGACTACCCTGACTTCTCACAAAACCGTGTGAATGAAATAAGCCGAGCTAAATTTGGTTCACCGCAGAGGCGCAGAGGACGCAGAGTCGAACCTTTGCGCCCTCTGCGCCTCTGCGGTGATCTTCTAGAGCACGATCGCCCCCTTCTCCCGAAACGCTTTCTGTTGATGACCACCCAACAGCAGCCACCAGATAGACCCTGCCCCCCAGTGCAGCACCGTAATCGTCCACAACGACCCCGTGAAGCGATACACCAGCGTCGAGGCAATACCCAGCAGCGTGATCAGTATCCAGAAGGGAGGTTGAGCAAACGCAGAATCGGCAGGTCTGAACCTGCGTCCGTACAGAACGTAGGCCACAACGAACAGTCCCAGACCCAATAACGCCCAGGCCCACCAGGTTCCGGTGGGAATCCAGCTTTTGGGGTAGGGGAGCAACAGCACTCGAAACACCAGTTCGATACCCAGCGCCCAGCCCAACAGTCCCAGAAGGGCGGCGATCCAGTCTTTCCAGGAGGCCGTCCAGGGGTTCCAGTGCAGCAGGCCAGAGCGGTAACCGATAGGGAGGGCAATGACCGCCAGTCCCAGACCCACCAACAGTGTCAGTCCCCAGTCTGCCAGAGAGGGAATCGTAGCCGCACCAAACATCCGCATGATCAGGAAAGAAAGCCAGGGGATCTGGGTGCCGGGAATCTTCCAGGCTCCGAAGATGAGGGTGGCTTCAAGAGGGGCGATCGTTGGGTCATTGCCACCAATCTGGTTGGGGCGGAGGAACCAGAGAGATGCGCCATTGAGCAGGAAGATTTTGGCGAACTCATCATGGGCCTGCCGGGGTAGTGCAGTACGCCAGCTAATCAGCCCCGTGAGCAGGTTTCTGGGCCGGAAGTTGTCAATGCTGATAAAGGGCGTATCGGTTGCCACTCCCGTCAGCACATCGGCGTTTTGTGCCCAGTCCCAGCGCACTACGCCGAAGGGCGTTAGCTGCACCGCCAAATCTTTGCCCAGGGCGACTAATTTCTTGAACCTCAGCGTCGTCGAGTGATTGGGATTATCCCGCATCCACTGGACGTATTGGGGATTAGATTCAATCTTGTTCTGGAAGCGCCGCAGGGTAATAAATAGCGCCTGAGCAGAGTCCTGCACACAGGAGGTCGCCGAAGTAATGGTTGAATCGCCACTGCCATCGCCAACCCGGTAGCGTGCGCCCACCAGACTGAGCTGCGCCAGCAGTTCATTGAAGAAGGAGAGTTTGGTACCGCCGAAATCATAGTCTTCGGTGAGGGTATCCAGTTGCACCAGCAGATCTGAAATGGGGCGAGTGCCCATAAAACCTCGCCTCATACTCCCCATGTAGTGCATCCAGGATTGGCCACCGGACATCGTGCCATCGCCACCATTGCCAAACACCTGGAGATAGTCCACGTCAAACATCAGGTCATCAGTAAACGGATCGCGTACCACCTGAGCCACTCCAAACGAAAAGTGCCCAGCGTAGTTGCCCAGAATATACCGTTCGCTGTTGGGGTGATCGCCCCCCCGTCCCCCATAGAGATGAATCAGAAAAGCGCGTGTCCCTTCGGGAAAAGCTTCGCTAACGCCCTCCTTCGGAGTTGCTGCCTCTGGAGCCGCTGCCATTGCATCAACTAGCGTTGTTCGAATCGTTCCCTGATAGTCAGTAATATTGCGCCAGTTGTCAAAGTTAATGAAGTTAAAACTATTCTGCTGACCTGCAACGGTTTCTTGGGGTTTCAGTTGGAAGAGCGATCGCGGCTTCATCGCCTGAACCGTAAATAATCCGTATGCGTCCCGTGCGCCCGTGACATACCAGCCCATCTCACCCGCCGGGGACTTTACCAGGTCACGGGTGGTCATATTAAAAATGCCGTTGTTGTCCTGGGGCTGCTGCGGAATTCGCAGAATCCCCGTTGGGCCATTGAACTGCTTCGTTGCTGGATTATAGTGCTGGACACGCATCAGGTCACTCGCACAAGGCTTTTCACCCGGACACTGCTGCTGCAAGTCCTGAGCATTTTGGGGTGGAACGGCTTCCAGAAATTTCACCAGTGCGACATAGCGACCCGTTTCCTGAAACGGTTCTCGCTCAATTCGCAACGTCACACCGCTTTCTGCCGACGGTTCTACCTGGACGGCTCCCCGCAGATTTACCACCATATCGTCGATTGGACGAAACCCCGCCAATGATTGGAGTGGACCAACGCGATCGCGCCCATCCAGCCGCACCGGGAGAATTGTTCCGTTCTCCCAGGCTCTCGTGGCCGATCGCGTAAACCGCACATCACGAGATGCCGCATTCACGTATGCCTGCACCATTGAGTTTGGCATCCAGGCCAACCGCACCCGTTGACCAATTAACTGTGCTGAGTCCGCTGGAGCCGTATGCACCTCCATCCATGCCCAATCGGTCTCCTGGGTGTTCTGGCTAAACTGCTGATACTCCTCCTGGCTCGGCAAAATTAGCCGCCCCACCCATGTCCCAATCGGTCGATACAGGGGAGAGGATTCTGGAACAACTGGATAGTAATCAGGCTGATTGAAAGGAGCAATGATCGTAGAAGAATACTGCGAAGGTGGAAGTTCCGAAAGAGCTGCGTTGAGATGGGAAACGTAAAGGAGAATAGGAGCGATCGCACTCAGAACAACCAGTAGCGAATACAAGATCGGTCGCCCCCAGCGACAGTTTAACCATCGGGCCCGGTTATGAAAACAGATATGAGAAAGGTATGCCATGATCATGCATTTTGCAAGGTTATGCGATCGGTAGGGGTTTAGCATTCGGGCCATGATCTATCACAAACCCCAACGTTCTCTACCCGAATGCTAAACCCCTACAATGTCGTCGGGACAATGGGTTCAATGTCCGGGTCGTACCCCCCAATTTGATTCGTCCGCAACACCCACACCGACGCCCCGTGATTCAAAAACACCTTCACGATCGCATCACTGGCCACACGGGGGAACATCGTCCGCCAACTACCCAATCCGGTTCTCAAGTTGCGCAGTGGATTGTCCTCCAGAGTTGTCCCCAGGTTCAACTCATTTTTCTCCCAGTCAGCACGGGGACCACCGAGGGGTTGGAGCGCCTGTTTCAGTTCTTTCGCAAGCGCGAGCAAATCATCAAACCGTGCCGCCTGTTCAGGATTGGAGCGAATTTGCTGGATAGCCTGGGGATTCTCCCGCAGTCGATTCCCGATATTGTTGATACTGGCAAAGAGTGCCTGGTTGGAGTCCTGAGAACAGTTGTTGGCAGGACCGACGTAGGTGCCTCCGGTGCCGTTTCCGGTGCGGTAGACGGCAGTCATCCCTTGAAGGGCGATGATCATCGTGGTGAGAGGCGATCGCTGCAGGCCACCCACCTCATAGGTTGCCGTAAACGAATCCAGCTTGATCACGAGATCGCAGGTAGGACGACTGCCCGCCCAGCCCAGTTGGCGATCGCCCATATACCGCGACCAGTGCAGTGTCCCCGCCGTTAGACCATCGGTATTGTGGGTGTAGACCTGATAGTACTGAACGTCAAACCGCAGCTCATCGGCTAACGGTTCCCGCACCACCCGCGCCAGACCATAGGCAAAGTGTCCGAAGAAGATGGGCGTGCCTGCCGCTGGTTCCTTCTTCTTGCCACCGATGCCACCGTAGGTGTGGATCATCAGCGCTCGATCGCCCTCCTGCCACTCCTCGATCGCCGCCTGGATCGCCGCAGGGGTACCATTGTCGCGGCAGGTGCAGAGGACGGAGGAGATTTTGCCCTTCTGGGCCACCGCGTCCGCCCAGGCTTCTTTGCGGATGTAGCGGTAAGCATTCTTGCTGCCAAACACCACCCGTTCTGGCTGGAGGCGATGCAGCGATCGCGGACACAGCGACTGCACGACAAAGTTTCCGGTGCGATCCTTTGCGCCGTAGATGTACCAGCCGACTTCGTTCAGGGGCGATCGCTCAATCTCGTTCATTGTGGAAGGATTGCTACCGTAAGCCTCCGGCACAATAGTCGCCGGGGCCACCACTACTTCTTCTGGGCCATCAAACTGACGAGAAGCGGCGTTAAAGTGAACCACCCGAAACTGTTCAGAACTCACGGGGCCGATAAATTTCACCAGCGCGTAGAAGCGTCCCGTAATCTCTACAGGCGTACTGCGAATGCGGATCACCGGGGGAATCCCAGATTCGACCTCCACCAGACCCTCCAGCTTGACCACCATGTCATCGTAGGGGTGAGCACCCGCCAGAGACTCCAGAGGCAGCACCTGCCGCCAATGGTTGAGGCGATCGGGGTGAACCATGCCACCGTATTCACTGCTGTAGGCCGCGTCAGCGCTGAAGTGAATATCTTTGGTGACCGCCGCCCGAACCTGCTGGATCAGTGGTTCATTGGCAAACCGCAGGATCACTTTCTGGCCCACCAGATGCTCATAGCCTGCGTCGGCGTGATACACCTCAAACCAGCTTCCCTGAACCATGGAACGCTCTTCTGGTTTGGGCAGAATCAGGCGTCCCATCCAGGGGGCGATCGGCTGATAGAGCGTGGAATTAACCACCTGAGTTGCCGGATAGAACGCTGGATCGCTGAACGGCAATTGTTTGAACAGTGCATAGTTACTGTTCTTACGGGGAAGCAGGTGTTGACCTTCCAGCGCTTCACCCCGCAAGATTTTCAGAATCATCTCGATGGTGTGTTGCAGGTTGGTGCGGTCATCGGGGAGAACCGCTTTCGGGTCCATATAACCACCGGGAACCTGATGCCCCACTGGCCCAGCAGAGATAATGCTGACTTTGCCCTTGCGCTTCGCCCGATTCCAGAAAGAGAGGGGGAAAAGTTTCCAGCGACCGGGAAACATGAAGGGGCCAACGCGCTCGACGGCATCCTTATCCCCAACGACGTGATAGAGATGCTCCAGCTTCAGGAAATTATTGTTGGCGCTCATCACGCCCCCCAGGGAGATCACTTCAACCGGACAGCCCAGTGCCTGCCGCAGATAGGGACCGGAAGCGACCGACATCTGGCCGCCACCGCTGTAGCCAATCAACGTCAGGGGTGTACCGCTACCAGGGACATACCCGCGTTTAATCAGGCCGTTGTAGATGACCTGAGCGATGCCCTGGTTATAAATCGGGCCATAGCGTTTGTCGGCGGAAACAGCCACGATGAAAACATTCCTGAGGTTCAGCATTAACCCCAGGATGGCCGCAGGATTGGACCAGCGCATCTTATCTGCCAACCGCCAAACAAATGCCAGAGGACGGTCTTCATCCAATGGTTTGTTCAGAACCGAATACATCATCAACCCCTGCACCAGTTCTATATCTTTGGATAGAGCAGGCTTGAAGGCGACCAGAAAATCTTCGACATCGGGGGTGTATTCCTCGCCCGATTGTCCGATGCCGTCCAGGTAAACGACAAAGCGAGAAATGGGAGTGCCGTCTGGTCTGGTGGTTTCAACATCGTAGCGGGGAGTAGCACCTGCATCCTCCGATGTTTCCACCGGATCGCCGTACCATCCCGCCCACCAGCCCATCGTTTCTAGCGGGGCCAGCAGTCCGGCGAACACAATGGCGACCACCCCAATCCAGACCAGGTCAAAGACCAGCCGAAACAAGCCCGGCAGCGTTCGATACCAGCCAAACACACTGTCACGAATAGGGCGCAGGAGAATCGCCACAAGGATAAACAGGATGACCATGCCCAGCAGAGCGATCGCCAGTTTCACGACCTGGGGAACCCCACTGGTGCGCTCCTTCAGTTTCACCATTGGATCCTGGGGATTGATGTTCTGGGAGACCGTCAGCTTTGCCGTGGGAGCCTGGGTAGAAACGGCCTGGGCAACCGCCTGAGCGGCCTGTGGGGAAGAGCGCCCCGCCGATTGCATGAACTGCCGCACCTGAGTGGAGGCAGGCCCAGATCCGGTGGGTGTCAGCAGGGGGGAGGCTGGCTCCATAAACCGCGTCTGCACCTTTTCTGCTAGTGCTGATCGGCTGTCTTCCAGTTCTACCCCGGCGACGGTCGAAGCCAGCCATTGCCCAAACCGGGCGATCGGTTGACCAACTGTGTTCTCCAGGACTTCTTTCACAAACCAGCCGAAGGCAACGTAGACAAAGGCAGATGCTGCACCCCTGTCAGTAATCGCAGCCAGACCAACCACCATCGCCAGCAAGTTCCAGATTGAGAGAACGCGGAGAATGGGAAAACCGGCATAGGGCAGCGCCCCCAGAAAGCTGAAGAGCAAGGGGACGTATCCCAACCCTAAAACGCGCACCAAGGTTGAAAAAGGTACCCTGACAGACCCAAAAAACTGACCGATCAACCAGGTACTGAATACCAGAAACAGAAACCCAAAGACAAACAGAATCGCATTCAGCAGCAGGCTAAATACAAACCGAATGGGCTTCACCTGATTGATAAACAGAATAATACTTTGACCAACAGCGAGAGATAAGCCCGCTAACGTCACCAGGATAATGGCCAGCTTTAAACCACCTGGCAGCTCGGCAATACTCTGGAACACACCAGAGTTTAAGCTAAAAGCGCCACCAATCAGTTCATTTGCCAGACTCAAAGCAGTTTCTGCCATTGCAACACCCTCTCATACCTTGGGCTTATAAACAGCAAGTGTGTCGTCTTAGTGCTTATCCGAAAACCCAGATTCTGGGTTTTCGGATAAGCTCTTACTGGGGGATAGTGCGAGCATCTTCGCGGGCTTCTCTGAGGCGACGGGGTTCAGCAGTCATATCAAGTGTTTCCTGAGTTCAGATGGGTGGGAGCGATCGCAAGGAATGAATTTTGGCCGACAAGGACAAAGGAGACTTTGTTGCGCTGGAAGCTGCCATTCAAGGAAATTAAATCTCAGAATAAGACATTACCGGAACAAGCTAAGGATTTTATATGAAAGAAGTGCTTTCGGAGGATTGGCGATACAATTTAGCAAATTCTTAAACAGTTCCGGCAGTGAAAACAATTGGGCTGATTGGAGGCATGAGTTGGGAGTCCTCGATCGAGTACTACTGCATCATCAACGAGGTGACCAGAAGCAGACTGGGTGGTCTGCACTCTGCAAAAAGCGTCATGGTCTCAGTTAACTTTGCTGAAGTTGAAGCGTTGCAGCATCAAGACCGCTGGCAGGAAGCTGCAGAAATCCTGATTGCTGCGGCGCAGAGCGTTCAGCGGGCGGGGGCAGACTGCGTGATTCTCTGCACGAATACAATGCACAAACTGGCAGACGAGATCGAAGCCAATCTCCAGATTCCATTTCTTCATATCGCAGATGCAACAGCCCGAAAGATTCTGTCTCGCGGAATTCGAAGGATTGGACTGTTGGGTACCCGCTTCACAATGGAGCAGGATTTTTATCGGGGGCGACTCATCGAGAAACACGGACTGGAAGTATTGGTTCCTGATGAAGCCGAACGCTTACTCGTGCATCAAGTAATCTATCAAGAATTGTGTCTTGGAATCATCAACTCAGATGCAAGGAAGCAGTATGTTCAGATTATCGATCGCCTTGTTGAACAGGGTGCGCAGGGTGGGATTTTAGGTCGATATCACCTCCCTGGATAGCCTTAAGAGCAAGAATATTGCGGTTCAAATCGGAACCACAGGCGCAAAGAAAGCCGCTGAGATTGGGGCACTGAAATTCGCAAACTCTCCCCTTCGGTAACGTACCTCACCAGGACGAAAAGGGCTGAAAAGAAGGGTAGCTTAGCCGCCCTTCTTTTATGGTTTTAGGCCCGCGCCAGCGTCACCCGTTCCGCCTGATCCTGATACTTGCCCTTGCGAGACTCGTAGCTGATCTCGCAGGGCTGTCCTTCGAGGAATAACAGTTGCACAATCCCCTCATTGGCGTAGACCCGACAGTCAGCACTAGAGGAGTTGGAAAATTCCAGCGTCAGGTGGCCACGCCAGGATGCTTCACCGGGAGTAATGTTGGCGATGATGCCACAGCGGGCATAGGTGCTCTTGCCCATGCAAATGACGGTGATGTAATCGGGAATTTCGAGTCGCTCCAGCGCTACCCCCAGTCCATAGGAGTGGGCAGGAAGAATGAAGAATTGCCCCGTCTCGTCTTCGTGCAGCGGGGTAGACTCCAGATTCGCGGGATTAAAGTTTTTGGGATCGACCACTGTGCCTGGAATATGCCGGAAAATGCGGAACTCTACTGGAGACAACCGCAGATCGTAGCCAAAGCTGCCCAACCCATAGGAAATGACCGGAATCCCTTCAACCTGTCGGACCAGTTGCGGAGCAAACGGGGTAATCATTCCCTGACTCGCCATTTCTTTAATCCAGCGATCATTCTTCAGCATGGGAGGGAGGCTCTACGAGTGGCGTCAATAAACCCACATCATACCAGATCTAGCGTCGTCGGCAACATTTCTTCGGGGTCTCCTGACTAGTGGTAGCGTGATAGAAACGTTGCCTACACCAGTACTGGATCAGCCAGTCCGATTGCCCGTTCAACCACGTCAGGTCAAAACTCCCGGCTGACGCAGTTCTTCGAGTGTCCGGCAGCCTGTACAGAACAGAACGGTGGTGAGTTCCGCAAACAGAGCGATCGCCAGTTCCTCCAGTGCTTCCTCCGATTCAGCAGCCGCGTACAGAAAAGGCAACGCCAATCCCGCCAAATCTGCTCCAAGGGCAATCGTCTTGGCAGCATCCAGGCCGTCGCGCAGACCACCGGAGGCAATCAGGGGAATCTGAGGGGCGATCGCCCGCACGTTCTGAATGCACTCCGCAGTGGGGATGCCCCAGTTGGCAAAGGTTTTTCCCAGACGACGTTGCAGCGGATCGGTGGCGCGTTCACTTTCGACTCTGGCCCAGGAGGTGCCGCCTGCCCCGGCTACATCGATCGCCCTGACGCCAGCATCCAGCAACTTTTGTGCCATCTTCGCAGAAATGCCGTTCCCGACTTCTTTGGCGATCACAGGTACCGGGAGCTGCTGGCAGATCTGTTCAATCTTGTTCAACAGGTCGGCAAAGTTTGTGTCTCCCCTGGTCTGGACACATTCCTGCAGGGGGTTCAGGTGCAGGATCAGCGCATCGGCTTCCAGCCAGTCTACGGCTTTGCGACACTGGTCAATGCCATAGCTGTAGTTCAGTTGGACGGCTCCCAGGTTGGCGAAGAGGAGGATGTCGGGGGCGAGCGATCGCACCGTAAAGCTGGGCAGGACATCGGGATTTTCGATCGCCACCCGTTGAGAGCCGACCCCCATTGCCAATTTGTAGTGTTGGGCCAGCTCCGCCAACCGATAGTTAATGAGCTGCGCCTGCTCAGTACCACCCGTCATGGAGGAAATCAGCAGTGGGGCACCCAGAGATTTTCCCAGAAAGGTGGTTTTCAGGGTGATATCGGCGCGATCGAGTTCAGGTAAACAACAGTGGATAAAACAGTAGTGCTCCAGACCCGTTGTTTGAGCTGACTGGACATTCTCTTCGAGACAAACGCGCAGGTGGTCAGCTTTGCGATTTTGGGTGACCAGTGCGGCAGTTTCAGTTTCACTGCGTGACGGTGACAACATAGATTTTTTCGCCTCAACAGATTACTTGATAAAGGTTAACAATAGAAGCGCGGGAGCGGATTAGCCAGAAAGGCGGGACGTTGAGTGGTGGTGAGCAGCAAATGCTGGCGATCGATCGTGCGTTGATGGCTCGTCCCCGTTTGCTGCTATTGGATGAACCCAGTATGGGGCTGGCTCCGATGCTGGTCAGTCAGATTTTTGCGATCGTTCAGGAAATCAGCCAGCAGGGCACAACCATTTTGCTGGTGGAGCAGAATGCCCGAATGGCCTTGACCGTTGCAAATCGGGGCTACGTCCTACAAACCGGACAGATTGTCCTGAGCGGAACTGCCAAGGAAATGCAAACCAACGAAACGGTGCGCAAGGCATATTTAGGCGAAAGTTAGGGCCTGCTGTTTAATAGATCCCAGTTTTTGCTTGGCGCGGCTTAGCTGCACCAAACAAAAACTGGGATCTATTTTATTTATGGCAAGTCCCTCAGCATTTTTTTTCCGAGAAAGTCCGGTTAATATCGCAAATATAGAGCAATTCCAAACGGTTGTAAGGCGTGGGCAGGTAAGTCCCACCCACACCTCACAAGATTGAAAAACGCTTTAAGAATACCTGTAATGGAAATCATACTGATCCTGATGATTGCTTTGAGTCCATCCCTGTTTTCTCTGTGGGTCATGAGGCAGACTGAAGCGCGGGCGCAGACGCGATTGCAACTAGCCCTCGACTCAGTTGCCCACCGGGGGCTAAGTGGTCTGCGCCTGGATCCAGACCAGGACTATGTTGAGGGTGTTGGTTTTGTCGTAGGAGATTTTACCTGCCGCTACAATGCCCGCTCCAGCCATATTCGCTGCGCGGTCAACCCGTTTGGCCCCTGCAAGGAATGCACCCAATATGAACCTCGATCCCTGGATTAGGCGATCCGCGTCTGCTCAAGACCCACTTCTGATCATGGGTCTTGAGCTTTACTTCTGGCCTGTTGACTGTTTTTTCCTACAATGCCGTGAAATACTCTCTTAGAGAGCGTTTCGCGGCAAAGACAGTTTTAGCGCCGATTTTCTCGAAACGCTGAAAGCGTCAGCATTTCAGAAAAATCAGTGCAATTTAATCAAAAGTCCAGACAATCCAGTAGCGTGCGCTTCGCCTGCGCCACTGCCCAACTGGACTTGAAAATTTGCAACAGTGGGATGCACCCACACGGATACTCAAGGATTAGGAAGATTTGAAGCCATTGTGAAGGTGCGCTGAAGTCCTCACAGACACTTTATAGAAACCCAACCTATCGGCCTAGAGAACAGTGTTATTTTCAAGTTAGCGATTCTCCGGTTCTAGTCACTTCAGGGGTTTTGAAAAGGTGCTTTGGCATCCAATGTTTTCATTAGTCACTTTACTAAACCTTGATAAGACATCGTTCGAAGATTTTGATTCAGCAAGTTAGCTGATTTTGTCTATTTTTGGGAATCCTAGCTTTATCGGCAGGTTTACACGCAGCCTGCATCTCAGATGGTTCGGTCTTCATAGCCCTCAACTGATTGACCAGCCCTTTCTAGCGGTCTAACGATCTATCTTTTTCGCTCAGCACAATGGTGCTGTTTTCGCAGATGACGTCTGAACCTCTCAAATATCACTCTGTAAATACAAACGTCGGTGTTTACGACTGCGAGATTCACCTCAAGTTCAGGTTGATTGAGGACCGCAATCTGTTGAGCGATCGCGAACAGCTCCTGGAAATGCTGCTGGAAGCTTTTTCCTGTGGTGCAGACGAATACCTGGAACCGCTTAAGGTTTATGTGGCGGCTCAGGAAGTGCCTGAGGTTGATGCCTCTCCCCAGATGCGGCGACAGCTCATCCGCCTGCGCAATGCCAACGATTGAGCTGATTTTTAGAATTTTTTTAGAGGCTGTTGACTTTTCCAGAGACTTTCGTTACCTTAGATAAGGTGATTCCGCCCCCATCGTCTAGAGGCCTAGGACACCTCCCTTTCACGGAGGCGACGGGGATTCGAATTCCCCTGGGGGTATCACCAAGTCTAAAGAATGCAATTCAGCCCGGAGGTGCTTTGTCCCCTCCGGGTTGTTGCTTTTGGGTACAGGTAACAGAGATTAATCATCTCCAAAGCTCACCGCAAAGGCGCAGAGGACGCAGAATAAAACCTTTGCGCTCTCTGCGCCTCCGCGGTGAACTAAACCGAGTTCAGCAAATATTCAGTCACAATCTTGAAGGAGAAAAAGATAAACAGTGCCACTATTGTAAAGTTGTATTAAGTCTATTTTTCTCCTGCTCATGAAGGTTCTGCTGCGTCGGTTCATTGGAATTTTCAGCGTGCTGCTGTTACTGCTGGGCGGATGGGGAGCGATCGCCCCTTACAGTCTGGCCCTCGGCGGTGAACAGCCTGCCCTGAACCAGCCTGCCCCTCCATTCACGTTGCCAACGAACATTGGAGATGGTGAGATTTCCCTGGCGGACTATCAGGGGCAGTGGGTCGTGGTTTATTTCTACCCGAAAGATTTCACATCGGGTTGCACGCTGGAGGCACGGCGGTTTCAGCAAGACTTACCCAAATACCATAAGCACAACACCCAAGTTCTCGGAATCAGTGTGGATGACGTAGATTCCCATGCGGAGTTTTGTGATTCTGAAGGATTAAAGTTTCCGCTACTGGCCGATACCAGTGGTGCTGTCAGCAAAGCATATGGCTCCTGGTTAAGCGGGATGTCCTTGCGACATACCTACCTGATCGACCCCAATGGGATACTGAGGGAGCGGTTTTTGGGCGTGAACCCTGCCATTCACAGTGCGGAGGTACTGGCACGTCTGGAAGAGCTTCAGGCGTCTTGAGGCGGCACAAACTCCGGACGAGCAGCCTGAGTTTGGCTGAGGTGAGCCTCCAGGGTTGACCAATTCTCCCGTTCAATCAGGGTGACCAGGGCATCCAGTTGCTCCCGGTAGCGATACAAAGTATTCAGCACAGCTTCCCGGTTGAAGTGAGCCATCAGGACACCCAGTTCGGGGTTGCCACCGCCGACCCGACTGGTATCTCGGAAACCGGAACTGGCCAGTTTTTTCGACAGTTCCAGCACTGTCGGATCGGGTTCCGCCATACAGGTGCTGATCAAGCTGGCACTCACCATCACTGGAACATGGGAGATTGCTGCCACTGCACGGTCATGAACATCGGGTTCGCATAGATACAAATTCGCCCGCAGCGATCGCACTACCTCCGACACCCGGTTGACTACTGGTTCAGGCGTCTCCTGGGTTGGCGTTAGCACGTAGGGACGATTCACAAACAAATCCTTGACTGCCGCGTCCAGACCACTTTCAGCAGTGCCCGCCATCGGGTGTCCACCAACGAAGTTGGGCCAGAGTGGGGCGATCGCCTCCACTACAGGCTGCTTCACCGACCCCACATCGGTCAGAATTATTTCTGGTTTCAGGTGGGGCAGTAGCGCCTCAACGGTGGGTACCAGGCTGCTGAGGGGAGTGCAGAGAAAAATCAAATCAGCTTCAGACATCAGGGAGAGATCGGTGCTGGCAGCATCCACAATGCCACGGGCGATCGCATGCTGACAGGTGATTTCTTTGCGACTGACCCCAAGCAATTTGTGATCTTGTGTGGATTTCAAATCCAGTGCCAGCGAGCCTCCAATTAACCCCAAACCAACAATTCCAATATTCATTCGACTCCTTATAGCAGTTCTCAGTCTAGTTCAGTACAGGTTGTCGTGTGAGAGCCGCGCTCCGCGCGGCGTATGCGATTCCAGCGGGGGGGTTCTGGGGCGCGAAGCGCGAGAAAAAACTGTGGCAGTTGC
>CAZVXA010000004.1:74054-74141 GCA_964630955.1 uncultured bacterium
TCCCTCCCCTCCTTTTCTTCTCGTGGGGGGGGGGGCGCGCCCCCCCCCCCCCCCCCCCCCCCCCCCCCCCCACAACCTGTGGTTTGC
>CAZVXA010000005.1:0-69437 GCA_964630955.1 uncultured bacterium
TCGGCAATATTTGAGGATGCATTCGTGTAGGTTGGGTTGAGTGATAACGAAACCCAACATAAGTCCGGGCGTTGGGTTTCACTTTGTTCAACCCAACCTACGCAAAATGTTTCGATGCCTTGTTTCAGGCTACCGGAGTAATAAGAGCCTATCCGAAGACCCAAATTCTGGAGGGCACGACGCTACAGCATCGCGCCCTCCAGAATTTGGGTTTTCGGATAGGCACTAAGTACGCCACACTGGTACAGCACAAAGGGACGGTGGTCGCTTTTACAATGACAAGCGATCGCCGTATTTTTTGCAGAAAAACTTAACAACTTCAGGGCAAATCAGCGATCTGGCGATCGCCGCCCAATCGATAATCGGATGGAGAGAGCGTTTGGGGGATTTGCAGATAAGTATACAATTTTAGAAAAAATCTCCCGATCATTTTGCCCCCACAGTGAAACTTCTTTTACTGGTTCACGTCACTAGTTGCAGTTATTTGACAACGTTCGAAATTCCCGGCTTGCACGGAACACAGGGCACTGCTCATGGCGTTTCGACAGCTTGCCATTGGGACGTAGCGCCTGACGTTGAGTTCGTTGTTAAAATGCGCGCTTCGTGCGTCTTAACAGCAAACATTGACCCTCACGCGCTTGAGGAGCGCTACAGACGATTGAATCAGGGGAGTGAAACCTTCATGCGTATCAACATTGAGAATCCCTATGAAATATGCGCGTTCATTGTGCCTGGCTACATTGACTGCAGTCAGCCTGGGTGTGAGTAGTTCCTGGTCTTCTGCCGAAGCGGTAACGTTCGACCAGGCCGAAGTGGACCAGAGCCGGTTTGTGGCGATCGCCTCTCCGCTGGCTGGGGGCAACCTCTACCGTCTGGCCATTCTGGAGCAGGTGAGCGACACCCGCCCCTGCTGGCAGGAAAGCGGTAGCCGTGTCGATCCCCTGCTGCTAAACTTTGACTTCACCAACATCTGTGCCCGCAACCCCGACAGCAACGGTTACTCTGTCCGTGTAGGTGGACAGGATCTCGGTCTCCAGTACGATCTGCGGATCATGCGGCGGAACCAGGGGCTATCGCTGATGGCGGTTCCCATTGGCAATTCCCGCAGCCCCGCTCTGGAAGTTGGCCGCGCTGTCGTCGCTGCTTCCGGCTCTACCAAAATCACCCTCAACCCCGGTTGGCGCTTCACTCGTCGGGTGTTTCAGGGGCAGGCGCTGGGCCACATTTACCTGACCAACGATCGCTCCCTGAACAGCCTGATCGCCTCGGCAGGCTCCCGTAACAGTTTCGATAACGGCTTTGACGATAGCTTTGATGCTGGCTCTGGCACCCCCAGTCGTCGCCCGATCGCCACTCGTCCGACACGGCGCACGCCAGTGGCCCGTGAAGATCGGCTCCCCTCCAGCCGCACCGATCGCCTCAGCCGCACTGACCGTTTGCCCTCCTCTCGTACCGGACGACTGCCTGCGATCGATCGCCCGGTGAATATTCCCGTTCCAGCCCCCAATTCCAGGGGTCGCAACTCTGGCTTCGAGTTCACCGCTGACAATCGTAACAATTCTTTCGATATGAACGATACTGTTGCGCGTGTTCCTGCCCGCCCGGTCGTTGGCAATCCCGGTAGTCTGCCTACTCCCCGCAGCAACAACGGTAACCTCCTCCCGGTTCCTGCCCTACCACCGCCACCTCCGGGGATGCCCGAAGTGGCGATCCCTGGCACTCGTGGTGGCTCTGGCTCCTGGGCAAATAACGCTACGCCCACCGTACCGCCCTCTCAACTGGCTTCCCAGCTCGGCTTTAGCTATCGAGTCGTGGTGCAGTCCAGTTCACCCGACGTGCAGAATCAGGTGAAGGTACTCGCCCCCGACTCCTTCAGAACCGTGGTGGATGGTCAAACCGTGATCCAGGCGGGTCTGTTCCGGCAGTTGGAGGATGCAGAAGCGTTCCAGCAGAGCCTGAGTAATCAGAACCTGCGGGCTGTGGTGGTTCCAGTGAATCGCTAATCCTTAATATAGGCCCAAGAAAGGAGGTGGCGATCGCTCAGCGCTCGCCACCTCCTTTCTTGGGCTTTCAACTTACAGCAGGTTTCACTTGAACGGCTTACAAGTTTTTGAGAGCGCGCCGCGCAGAGTGCGGCGCTCTCTTAAAAACTTAGTTTTATTTCAGCCGCCCCCCGCAAGAACAGATACAGTGCCACCATCTGAATCACGTGATAAACGTCATGGCGATTTTCGCCAGATAAGCAAGGCCAATGACGCTACTTCTACCGCAATCAGGTAGTCGGTCAGCAGCGTCATTGGCTCCGGGATCTGCATAGACAACTCAGGCGTGGCGATTGACTTCCTGCTGAAGCCATTCATCGACAGGCTGGCCGTCTTTGCGGCGCAGCTCGATCTCCATCACCATGACCAGACCAGAACCGGGAGGCGCAGGGCGCTGGTGGAACAAAATATCATAGGCGCTGGGGTCTTCCTTGCGTTCCCGCAGCCAGTCCTGCACCTTAGTCGTGGCAAAAAAAGATTGCCCCTGCTCAAACATACGAGTAATTTGCATTTGCAGGGTGTAGGGGTCAAATCGGGGCATAACTGCGGCGAGACGAGGTGAGGAGCAATTCTTATCCTAGCCTGCAATTTTCCCCAGTGTGCAGTTCAGCAGGGGGGGATTCCCCCTTTGGGAACTGCAAACCAAACGCCCATCTCAGGGGGTACCGCCCCGCTGGAGCTGGATCAGTGCCCGCCGAATCCGATCGGCCAGACTGGGATCATTCTGCTGGGCCTCGGTGATGGCGTTGAAGCGGTCTCTTGGAAGGCTATTGCCAGCGGCTACCTGGAGAGAATCCTCGCAATATTTGACCGCAATCTCCCGAATTTCCCGTCGTTGACTGGTCAGGCTCTCAGGGCGATTGCAGATGATATTGGGGAGCGGAGCATTGGCTCCCAGAACATTCCGCATCTGGGAAACTGCATTGCGGCGCAACTGCTCAATTTCAAGAACTGTTTGAGCGTAGTTTTGCACTTCTACATCGCTAATTGCGGATTGGGCATAGGCTGTGCTGCTGTTTGCCTGACTGGGGTGCAGATTGGGCACCATTCCCAGGAGTAACGCTGCACTGGTCATCGTTCCTGCAATCAACCACTGCGGAAATCGCTGGCGGCGCTTTGAGGAAACTGAGCTGGGTGTCTCCTGGAATGGTTGAGAGAACCGGGGGGAGGACTGCAAACGAGAGAACTGGATCATAGGTTTGACAACCAGAGACGATTCGATGAAAGGTGAATGGAACGATTCATTTGCTTATTCTGAAGCATTTTTAGGCGCAGAAGTTCCGCAGGCTGAATGAATTGTTTGGGTTGGGTAATGCTGCGACAAGCTCAGGAACAGGGGCATGGGGAATAGCGCTTCGATGTATACCCAAGTCTTGCTGACCCCCTCTAACTCCCCCTTAGTAAGGGGGAGAACCCTTAATCCCCCCTTTCTAAGGGGGGTCAACCAGGACTGACCGGAGCAAACGAGAGGTGTGTATACAAGGTAGATAATAGAGGGCTGGGGAATGGGGAATGATCGCTTTAACGATACAGTTCGCACAGTTCAATAATCTTTGATTGCATTAATACCCGATCGTCCGCGCCCTGTTTCAGGCCAAACTCCAGTTCCAGCAATAGGGGGAGCGATCGCTGCAACTTTGACAGGGCAACGCCGCCAATCTCCTGGCGCAAGAAGTAAATGCGCTTGGGGTTACCCACTTCGGCGGCACGGGCGATCGCCTGCTCGTTTCGTTCTCCCGATTCCATCATCAGTTTGACCCAGAGCCAGGTGCGGAACTGTCCGGTGAGGGTCTTGGTGATCTGGAGGGGGTGTTCGTTGCGGGCGAACAGATCGGCGATCAGGGAAAGCGATCGCTCCGTATCTCCCTGCCGGATGGCCGCAGCCAGTTGCAGGCTGTTCTGGGTGGTGGCGGTGACCAGCGTGGAGACGGCCTCCTCGTCCACTGTTTTTTTGCCACAAAACAGGTGCAGTTTTTCCAGTTCGCTGTAGAGTTGCCGGGTGTCGTTGCCGACGGATTCCGCCAGCAGTTGGGCGGCTCCGCTGCTGAGTTTAACCTGCATCTCCTGGGCGGCATTCTGTACCTGCTTCAACAGCAGATCGGTCTTCCAGGGGGGGATGGCGGAGAACTCTCGAATCTCGGCGTGTTTTTGCAGCAGCTTGGTGGACTTGAGGCGGGCGTCGGGTTTGTTGCTGGTGGTGAGCAGCAGCACGGTGGTGTCGGGCAGGGCGGGGAGTGTGCGCTCCAGTTCTGTCAACTGGTCTTCCGGGCAGCGCTGACAGAGGGTGGTCTCCGCCAGCCATACCAGCCGATTCCCCATGCCAAAGGGTGGTGTCATCGCCTGATTCATCGCCTGCACCCAGCCGTCCGGCTGCTCCGGCCCAATTTTGTCGTAGTTGAAGCTGGCCCAGTCGGGGTCAAGGGTGCGATCGCGCAACCCCCTGGCGGCCCGCTGCATGGCAAAGTCGTCGTCTCCCCAAAACAGATAGATCGGCATCAGAAATTTTGAACTGCGCTGAGATACCTTTACAATACACCGCACACCTGTGCTATGCTTATTAATCGCAGCGGACGCATAGCTCAGTTGGTTAGAGCACTACCTTGACATGGTAGGGGTCACAGGTTCGAGTCCTGTTGTGTCCATCAAATGTTGTACAGTGACAGATTAATTGTCATCGGTGACAGATTATTGTCGTCGATGACAAATTGCTGTCATCGGGACAGAATAATGTCGTTGAACTACTGGTGACAGATTAGTGTCGTCTAAAACAGCACAAAACTGTTGTCAACGTAGTGCTCTCTTTCAACTCGCCAAAATACAGCAGCTATGAACTTTCAACCGACCCTATCGAGGGTGGTTGATTGTGACGTTGCAGAGCTATTCGGTCTGAGGTCACATGAGCCTTTCAACCGACCCTATCGAGGGTGGTTGATTGTGACGTATTGATGTGGGTGAAATAGCGCATTCTGTAAGCTTTCAACCGACCCTATCGAGGGTGGTTGATTGTGACTCAATGGCTTAAGGCAGGCGGAACTATTCATCTATCTTTCAACCGACCCTATCGAGGGTGGTTGATTGTGACCTTTGATCTTGCCTCTACCTGTTGCGAGGTCTACCTTTCAACCGACCCTATCGAGGGTGGTTGATTGTGACGTGTCGGGGCGTAAGTTGTTGGTAGGGGAACAGGTCTTTCAACCGACCCTATCGAGGGTGGTTGATTGTGACGGGACGCTAAGTTGCTGAGGGCGATCGATGAGCTTCTTTCAACCGACCCTATCGAGGGTGGTTGATTGTGACCGCAGGCTTCTGAAAGTCAGATTAATCAAAGGTTTCAAAAGCTACTTGCGCGGATCGGCTCAGCCATCCCTGTTGCACTGGTTAAGCAAAGGTTCCTCTAACTTATCCAAATCCTGGAATACAGCAAGTATGAGTATTTCAGGATTTGCGCGAATCGTCCAAGGCTTTTAAGCCCTGGCGAAGAACCTTAAGCCCAGTATTGGGGCGAGTTCCCCCTTGTTCGGGGGTGATTCGGTAGCCACTACAGCAGTACATCCGCGCCCTTTTTGCTGGGAGCGCACCTACGCCATAATTGAGGTAGTCGAAACGTCAACTGTGGCTTAATCTCTCAAGAGAAGCCGAAGCTTCTCCCAAGACAGCATCAGGGTGAGCAGCTACCAGGGTCAGAAAGCAGGGCTGTCTTCCAACAGCCAAACTAACCCTTATTTTTCGCGAAGCGTATACTGCAAGCAGCATACGTCGCGGCGCTGTTTCTTCAATTTTCAAGGTGCAAGTTCTGATTCGGCTAGCCTAGCTGCGAGCTTGGTATGCAGCGATCGCCAGCGCTTTTGCTCCGTCCTCTGGCCGCTTACTCAAGGGTTGTCGGGTTTCCTCAATAAAGATACCAAGCTTAGCTGCCTGACTCCGAATGTTGTCGATGAGTCTGCTGTAGCTCCAACGATGGAATTGCTGGCGGTACTGTTTGGCATATCGCTTTTGCCCCTCCAGATAACCTGGGCATTTCTGCTCTGCTTTTGACTGGATCTCCGCTTCTAAAATCTCACGGATGTTACTGAGTTTTGGAACCGCGATGCTCCCAGCGTTATGGCTCTTTGCGATCGCTACTATCGACTTCGCCAGCAATCGATCGATGTACTGTCCCAGTTCCGATTCTCCTGGTTGCTTAGGATTCGCCTGCTTTTGCGCTTTGTGACGTTGATTGGCAGTTCTCTGCTGTTCCAAACGCCTCTTATTAAGTAACCTGTAATTCTCGCCCAGCAGTTGTCGGACGCTGAACTCGCCGAGGATTTGATCGGTAGTGGCATTCCAAATAGCAATTGTGGCAGGTTTTTCCAGGCCCACGCTAAGTCCTACTACAATGTGGGGCTGTCCTCTGTAAAGGGACTTACTTGGGCGATCGAAAGGGGTATTGATACGAGTCAGAGTAGAATTTAAGCGCTTGATATAGTCCTGCTGCTTCTCCTGAAGGTCGCCCTTACTCTGCATTCGAGTAATCGTCTTAGCCACCTCTATGGCTTTCTCCTGACGGACTTGCTCTGTCCCCTCAGTAGTCCAGAGACGAGTGTCTATTGTGCAGAAGAGGGTGAGCCGATGATTGTCCCAAGGGTTGCCTTTTCCTTCACCCTCCTGCCAAGCTAGACGAGCAGTACGAAGCGTAAAAAGCCCACTGGAATGCTGTTTTTTGCTTGCTCGCTTAGTCTCCTGATCTTCGAGGAATCGTTGAAACCAATGAAGCTGCCGTCGATCGCAGTAGATGGCAAAGGTGTAGTCGCTTAGCCCATTAAAATGAACACAAATTCGGCCCTTTTCATTCTTCTCCCAAACCAGGTCCTCATTGATCTCGAATATGAGTGGAAATGGAAGAGAACTGGGTTGAGTAAGTAGCCTATCTTGCCAGCGTCTAGCCTCGCCGTTGTCCTTTGGAACTGTTTGGGTCGCTGTTTCAAGAGCATTTAGCCAACTGTTCCCTGTAAGGTCTCGTCCATGAGGAATTCGGCTCTCAATTTGTTCCTGGAGCCGCTTGGCTTGAATTTCAGCTTTACGACGACGTTCAGCGAATTTTTCAGGGTCTTCGTCTTGATCAGGAATTTTGCAGGCATTCTTGAGTAAGTAGACGATTGCACACTTCTCCAGAGCCTCCTTTGAACCCCGATACCTCTCGAAAAGCTGGCTTGCCAAACTCTTATCAGAGGTGTCTGCCTGTTTTTTGCCTTTTCTATTTTTCTTGGGTTGTGGATGTGTCGCTTCCTTGGAGGAGGGTTGAAGTTGAGTCAGGATGACAGAAGCGCGATCGCGAATTACAGAAAGTTCGGTTCCACTTGCTTGCGTTAACTCCTCATCGCTCTTGAGCATTTCGAGCCAGCGTAGTTTCCCATCGAGTCTCTGTTGCAGCCGCTTTTGTATCGCAAGCCAAGACTTCATTGTGTAGTCTGCGGTGTGCTCTGCTGAGGTGTAGAGGCGACCAGGTTGGCCACTGAAGCGGGGATCTGTTTTGAGATTTTTACAAATCTGGGAGACCTCAGTCGAAGGAACTTTACCTCTCCGTCGCCAAGACTCAAACTCTGAATGCTGGGTGAGCTGTTGAAGTAGTTCATTGATGAGCGGGGTGTTGCGCTCGGCCATCAGTGTCCAAATCTGACGACGAGTCTCAGGGGATGCAACTAAGCGACACTGAATCGTAATCTGGCTCATAAGAACAGATGTTCTATATTTTCATACAGACTACCTGTAATTTATTGTCTTGGCAAGAGGCTTCAGCTCAGTTATTGCAGAGATAAAGCCAGCTTGAGCGCTTTCCTAAGCAGAATTATTGGCGTTGCAGCCAGGAGAATGGTGAAATGCACAGGTATGAGCATGAGCACTACATACTCACACGCCATCCAGAACTGTACGAAGGGGTAAGGGCTGTTGATCCCGCACCGCTGCTTCAAGCCCTAAATTCTCAAATATCGTCTTCGTCTACCTCGTCTTCGAGAATCGTCTCATCAGATAGAACGATCGCCTTGCCCATAGCCACCTCGATTTTGGTAAGCAGCGATCGCTTGCGGGCAGCAACAAATCCCTCAAAGTCGTCTTGGCGGAGTTTGGTTGGGTCAATGCAGTGGGTTAGCAGGATAGCATCCATGCCTGTGTCGTCGAGTTGGACTGTTTTGTGGGTCTGAAGCTGGTGAAGGTAGGCACTGGGAGCCTGTCCGCCGATCATCCGGTTGGCTTTGAAGGAGATTGGGGTTTTATTGAGGATGGAGTTATAACGGGAGGGTGGAATGCCTCTGCTCTCGCACCATTTCTTGGGGAAGATGTGGTGAATGTCGAGCCATGTATCCTCCCAATCTGTTTCATCAAGGTCGCGGATGGTGGACTTCCAGAAGAAGTCTTGTGCGCCTTCCCGCTGAACGAGTGTGCTGATGCCCTTGTAGGCGGCACTGTTGCGGGAGCGGAGGGTTTCTAGACGGTTGGGTTGGAAGTTCGCATCGCGAATGGTGGAAGGCTCTTCATTACTGCCCTTGATCCATTCCATGAGTTCCTGGATGTCGAGCGCCATGCGCGTTTCAACTGCTCCACCGTATAGCTCTCCCAGGACACCGCACCAAAACCAGCGGCTCAGCTTTTCGTAGACGATAGGCTGGAGCCAATCATCGCCTAATAGAGCGAGGACTGCGGCGAGGGGCACGAGTTGAGTGCGGTAGGGCAGGTCACGGGTTGAGAAAAAGGATTCTTTACGAAGAAATTTGGCGGCTTTCCAGAAGCCATCTGTGAGCTTGGTTTTCCATTGTTGGTAGGCAGCCAGGGGCAGGGACAGGACAGCTTCTCGCTTGGCACTGACCCCTGTGACCTGTTTGCCTGTTTTCCCTGATACAAGGTCTTCCTGCCGCTTTTCCCAGGTGTAGAGGAGGGTTAAGCCTTGCCAGAAGTCTGTAGGCTGTACCTGGTGGAGCAATCGCTGTTTGCCAAGCTTTTGGGAGATACCTTCAATGTTCTCCTTGGCGTTGCCGTACCACTCGTCGCGCAGGTTGACGTTCTCGGCGGCATAGGTGGCGGTGATGAGTTCAAATACCGAGAGGGAAACGCCTCCAGTGTTGACTTTCTCGAAGACCAGGCAGACGGCTTCCTTCCTGTTTTCCTTGCTGAGCTGAATTACTGGAACGTCATACTGACGAAACTCCTCAAGGATTTTGGTACGAAATTCCATGTATTGAGCAAACTTCGTCGGAGCATAAGCAAATAATCCCTGTTCCCACTGATTTGAGTTGAGGATTTGATTGCAGGGGAAGTGGAAGTTTTCGTATTCCTTCTCTGGGGTACTGAGATCGAGTTTGATGTCGCGACCAAAATTTTCCTTAATAACTCGGTTTTCGTCTACACCGACGATTGCGTTTTCGTAGTGCTCCTCTCCCAACAAGGCGAGTTCGATGTCGATGTAGTAGTAGCGTTTGAGGGGTTTGCCTGTGTTGGTGCGGGTGTCTACAGGATGCTGGAGCATCAGCACTTGGTTTAGGGAGGTGAGGCGTTGCTGACCGTCGAGGATCAGGAGTTCTGTGTCTTCGGGTTTGATTTTGGCAGGGTCAAGTCCCTCAACTGGGCGAACTTTGAAGCGAGTGTCGCCGCCAGCTTCGAGCATCATGACAGCCCCTACGGGAAAAGCACGGGCAATGCTCACCAGGAGGGAACGAATGTCTTGGTCGCCCCAGACCCATCCCCTCTGGAAGTCGGGAAGTTGAATTTTGCCGGAGACAATATCACGAAGCAGATCAGCAAGCCGTTTCTTGGTCGAGTCGAAGTTAGACATACCGCTTCTCTGTATCTGGGGCTGGAATTTCAGAAGGATGGTACTGACTTTTGGAGAGTGTCTATAATTACCTTCTGGAGCTTAACTTACCAAACCTCCAATTGTCAGGTGGTGATAATTAGAAGCGGCTAATGCCTCTTGTGACCGCCCTTGTGATTGCTAGGACCGAAGTGGGGTAAGAGGGAATTACCCGGACTCTGGTAGAAACACTAGGCAAACACCTTGAAAAAAGGTTTCAATTGATTGGTGACCCAGTGAAGTTGTTTAGCTATCAGTTGGGTTTCGGAGATGGGAACTCTGAATTAGCCCATCTCAGGATCAAGAACATCAAATGATTCCTTGATTGCCGATAGGTGCAGACCGTTAGTCTGGTGCAGTGTTACAGGCACTCCTAGATGCCCCTTGTTCTTCATTCATCAGCCCTACCTTTAATGTCAGAAGGTTTTGATAAACGCTCCTTGAGTGAACGGGATATTTGCACAAAATGGATCACCCCTGCCTTGGAACGGGCAGGTTGGGATATTTTGACGCAGATCCGTGAAGAATTTCCGCTGACCAATGGACGAATTCTCGTTCGGGGCAAACTGCATACCCGTGCCAAAAACAAACGGGCGGACTATGTGCTTTTTTACAAACCCAATATTCCGATCGCCATCATTGAGGCAAAGGACAACAACCATTCCCTGGGCGATGGGATGCAGCAGGCGCTTGGGTACGCTGAAATGCTCCAGGTGCCGTTTGTTTTTAGTTCTAATGGCGACGGGTTCTTGTTTCATAACAAGATTGCCACTGATGGCATTATCGAGCGTGAACTTGGGTTAGACGAGTTTCCATCGGCTGATAGGCTTTGGCAGTGGTGGTCTACTCACCGGGGGCTGTCTGAGCAGCAGGAAAATCTGGTCACGCAGGACTACTACAGCGATGGCAGCAATAAGACCCCACGCTACTATCAATTGCTAGCGATTAACAAAACCATTGAGGCGATCGCCAAGGGGCAAAACCGCATCTTGTTGGTCATGGCGACGGGTACAGGTAAAACCTTTACTGCTTTTCAGATTATCTGGCGGCTGTGGAAATCAAAGACCAAGAAACGAATCTTGTTCTTGGCTGATCGCAATATTTTAGTCGATCAGACCATGACCAACGATTTCAAGCCCTTTGGCTCAGCCATGACCAAGATCCAAAAGCGGCAGGCAAACAAAGCCTATGAGATCTATCTCTCCCTGTATCAGGCGGTTTCTGGCACGGAGGAGGAGCAGAATATTTATAAGCAATTTAGCCGCGACTTTTTCGATTTGATTGTGGTGGATGAGTGTCATCGGGGAAGTGCAGCAGAAGACTCGGCATGGCGGCAAATTCTGGACTACTTCTCTTCTGCTGCACAGATTGGCTTGACGGCTACCCCAAAGGAGACCAGAGAAGTTTCTAATATCGATTATTTTGGTGAACCCATCTACACCTACTCTCTACGGCAGGGCATTGATGATGGTTTTCTTGCGCCCTATAAGGTAGTCCGCATCGACATTGATAAGGATCTAGAGGGGTGGCGACCGAAAAGGGGGATGGTCGATAAATACGGTCACGAGATCGAGGATCGCATTTACAACCAGAAGGATTTTGACAGAAACCTGGTCTTGGAAAGGCGCACTCAACTGGTGGCTCGGAAAATTAGTGAGTTTCTAAAGCAGACGAACCGCTTTGATAAAACCATTGTTTTTTGCGAAAACATTGACCATGCGGAGCGGATGCGGCAGGCGCTGGTTAACGAAAACGGCGATTTAGCTGCCGAAAATTCTCGTTACGTGATGCGGATTACGGGCGATAACGAAGAAGGTAAGGCAGAACTGGACAACTTTATTTTTCCGGAATCTAAATATCCGGTGATTGCGACCACTTCTAAACTGATGTCTACGGGTGTTGATGCCCAAACCTGCAAGTTGATTGTGCTCGATCAGCGGATTCAGTCGATGACCGAGTTTAAGCAAATCATTGGTCGCGGCACCCGTATCAATGAGGACTACGACAAGTTCTATTTCACCATCATCGATTTCAAAAAAGCCACTGAACTATTTGCTGACCCTGATTTTGATGGCGACCCAGTGCAGATCTACGAACCGAAGGGGTTGGATGACTCGCCAGTGCCACCGGAGCTACCGGAAGGTGAGGAACCTGAGGACGGCTATCAATACCCTGAGCCAGGTCAAGGCAATGCATGGACTGGTGTGGCTGAATCTGCTGATTCTGACTATGAGCCGAATGTGCGACGCTATGTGGTGGCTAATGTTGAGGTTAAGGTGGTTGCCGAGCGGGTTCAGTATTTTGATGCGAACGGCAAACTGATTACCGAATCGCTTAAGGACTATACCCGTAAGGCATTAACCAAGGAGTTTGCCTCACTGGACGACTTTCTCCGGCGCTGGAGCAGTGCCGAGAAGAAACAGGCGATTATTGATGAGTTGGCTAATGAAGGTGTATTCTTTGAGGCGCTGGCTGAAGAGATCGGGAAAGATTGCGACCCCTTCGACCTGCTTTGCCATGTTGCCTGGGATATGCCCCCGCTGACTAGACAGGAACGGGCTGAGCAGGTTAAAAAGCGCAACTACTTTACCCAATACGGCGATCAAGCAAGACGAGTGCTGGAAGCCCTGTTGGATAAGTACGCCGATGGCGGTGTTGGGCAGATCGAAGAAACACAAATTCTCACGGTTGCGCCCTTTACCGAGTTTGGCACCCCGATCGAGATTGTCCGTGCTTTTGGTGGGTTGGACAACTACCAGCGGGCTGTAAACGGCTTAAAAGAGTCGCTTTACAGCGCATAATCTCTAAAGGGCATACTTAGGGAACCTTAGATACAGCAGCATGGCGATCGCGACTCTCATCAAAACAATTCAAGACATCATGCGTAAGGATGTGGGTGTCGATGGCGACGCTCAGCGCATTAGCCAGATTGTCTGGTTGCTCTTTCTCAAGATTTTTGATGATAAGGAACAGGAGTGGGAGTTTACCGTTAAGGGGTATAAATCGCCGTTGCAGAGCCAGTTTCGCTGGTCAAGCTGGGCAAAAAATCCAGAGGGGATGACGGGCGAGGAGTTGATCGATTTCGTCAATAACGATCTGTTTCCTGCGCTGAAGAAGCTGGCTAATGCGGCTGGGGTTTCGCCTCACGGTAGGGTCGTGGGTGCGGTGTTTGAGGATGCCTATAACTACATGAAGTCGGGCACTCTGTTGCGCCAGGTGATTAATTGCATCGAAAGCGATGTGGATTTTAACTCGTCTAGCGATCGCCACCTGTTTAACGACATCTACGAAAAGATTCTGGCGGATCTGCAATCGGCGGGTAATGCGGGTGAATACTACACGCCTCGCGCTGTGACTCAGTTTATGGTGGATATCATCAACCCGCGATTGGGAGAAAAGGTGCTAGACCCTGCCTGTGGCACAGGTGGCTTTTTGACCAACACGATCGAGCACTTGAAACCGCAGGTCAAAACGGCTGAGGATTTGAAAACCCTGCAAGACACGATCACTGGGGTAGAAAAGAAACCGCTGCCGCACATGCTAGCCATGACCAACGTGATGCTGCACGGTATTGATGTGCCCACCAATATCCGTCACGACAACACCTTGAGCCGTCCGCTGCGGGATTACGGACCGAAAGATCGAGTGGATATCGTCATCACCAATCCGCCGTTTGGGGGCATGGAGGAAGACGGCATTGAAAACAATTTCCCCAGAAAGTACCAGACCCGCGAAACCGCTGACCTGTTTATGGCGTTGATTATGCACTTGCTTAAGCCCGACACGGGGCGTGCAGCGGTGGTGTTGCCCGATGGGTTCTTGTTTGGTGAAGGCACTAAAACGAACCTGAAGCGTGAGCTACTGGAGGAGTTTAACCTGCACACGATCGTCCGGTTGCCCAAGGGTGTGTTTAGCCCCTACACGGGCATCAATACCAATATTCTCTTCTTTGAAAAAGGGGGGGCGACGAAGGATGTCTGGTTTTTTGAGCATCCTTACCCGGAAGGCTATAAGTCTTATTCGCGCTCGAAGCCACTGACGATTCAGGAGTTTGACCGGGAGAAAGCATGGTGGGGCGGTGCAGCCCGGAAGGGGCGCAAGGTCAATGAATATGCCTGGAAGGTTTCAGCGCAGGAGATTGCGGCGCGGAACTATAACCTCGACTGCAAGAACCCGCACGAAGTTGAAATCAATCATGGCGACCCGGATGAATTGATGCAGGAGTATTTGGCGATCGTTCACCAGCTTGAAGCGGCGCAAAATGCTCTAAAGCAGGAATTGACGCAGGCTTTGGGGGAATAGTAAATGAACCTGCTGGAAAAACACTTCGACCTTGCCTTTGCAGCACCGGATGGTATTCAGAAATTACGCGAACTGATTTTGACCCTGGCGATGCAGGGGAAGTTAGTGCCGCAAGATCCCAAGGATCAGCCCACAAGTGAATTGTTAAAGGCGATCGAGACTGAGAAACAGAGGCTAGTGAAGGAAGGAAAAATCAAACAGCCTAAGCCATTGCCTGCCATCAATTCGGAAGAGATACCTTATGAACTCCCTGAGAAGTGGAAGTGGGTGCGGTTAGAAGATGTATCGACCAAGATTCATTACGGCTATACTGCTTCTGCTAATCACGATTTGAAGAATATCCGTTTATTAAGAATCACTGATATTCAAGATAACAAAGTAGATTGGGAATCTGTACCCGGATGTGAGATTAAGGAAAAAGATGTCATTCAATACCTCCTTGCTAACAAGGATATTTTGATTGCTCGAACAGGCGGTACAGTTGGAAAATCATACTTGGTTGAAAACATCTCTGTAAAAGCTGTCTTTGCTTCGTATCTAATTCGAGTCGTTCCTTCAGAACACATTGATGTCAATTACTTAAAGCTCTTTATCGAATGTCCTTTGTACTGGAAACAGCTATATGCAAAGTGTTCAGGAACCGGACAACCAAATGTTAATGGAACGTCTTTAAGCACGTTGTTGTTGCCTCTACCACCTCTTGCAGAACAACATCGCATTGTCGCAAAAATCGATCGCCTCATGGCTCGTTGTGATGAACTGGAAAAGCTGAGGGCAGAACGCGACCAAAAACGAATCACCATCCACACCGCTGCCTGCGATCGCCTGCTGACAGCCAAGGAGAGCAACGACTTCAGCACCGCTTGGCGCTTTATTAACCAACACTTTGGCGAACTCTACTCAGTCAAAGAAAACGTAGCTGAACTGCGTAAGGCAATCCTGCAACTGGCTGTCATGGGCAAACTGGTGCCACAAGATCCGAATGATGAGCCTGCTAGTGAGTTGTTGAGGGCGATCGAACTTGAGAAGCATCGGTTGGTGAAGGAAGGGAAAATCAAGCAATCCAGACCATTGCCGAAAATTGAACTGGAGGAGATTCCTAATGAGTTGCCCAATGGGTGGAAATGGGTACGACTAGGAGACATCTCACTCTTCAGTGACTCTGGCTGGAGTCCGCAATGTCTTCCTGAGCCTCGCTCTGGTCAAGAATGGGGAGTACTGAAAGTAAGCGCAGTATCGTGGGGGGAGTTCAGACCTGAAGAAAATAAGGCTTTACCGCAAGATAAAGAGGCTAAACCAGAATATGAGGTTCGAGTCGGTGATTTTCTTCTTTCGCGGGCTAACACTCAAGAGCTTGTTGCTCGCAGTGTGGTCGTAAAGGAAGCACCACTTCATTTAATGATGAGTGACAAAATTGTTCGATTTAGCCTTTCTCAAAAAATTGACAAGAATTTCATCAATTTTGCAAACCTATCAAAATTTGCTCGTGATTATTACGCTCGAAATGCCTCTGGCACAAGCAGTTCCATGAAGAATATTAGCCGAGAAATTATGAACAATCTACCAATTCCCCTTCCACCCATTGCTGAACAACACCGTATCGTCGCCAAAATTGATCAGCTTATGGGTCTTTGCGATGACCTAGACCAGCAGATCGATGCCGTCACCAACAAACGAACTGTTCTACTCAGTGCTGTGATGGCTCAGGTGTAAAGGAGAAAATATGCGCCTGAAATCGGTTTACATCAGCCAGTACAAAAATCTCAAAGACTTCACTCTGAACTTTGATGGCAGTAGCTTTATTGATGTCTTTGTTGGCAAAAACGGTACAGGAAAATCTAACTTATTTGAGGCACTTATCGAAATCTTCCACCATCTCTACGGAGACGGAAAAGATAAAACCTCACTAAATTTTGATTACTCTATTAAGTATGAGATTGACGATAAAGATGTAGAGATTGTTTGGCGTTCTGGCAAGCTAAAAATCAACGGAGGAAGAAACCGCGCTACTGTCGGCAAAACTCCTCTGCCTGACAATGTGTTGATTTACTACTCTGGTCATAATGATACTGTAAGGGGGTTAGTTGAAAAATACGAAGATAACTTTCGTAAACGTATCAAAGATGCCAAGTTTGACGAAAGCAGGCGTTTTATTGGTGTTGGCTCGGAATACAAGGAGCTTCTGCTGGCCGTCCTTCTAATGCAGCAGGACGATAACAAAGCGCGGCAATTCATATGCCAAAAACTTGGTATAGAATCCACTGCCACAGAAGCTAGGCTAGAACTAAAACCTCCATTTTTCGCCAAGAAACCTAATATTGATCCCTTTGACTCAACAACTTATTATTGGGGTTCTGTCGGCAACACTCGAAAGTTTCTAGACAAGCTGGTTAACTGTGTTAAGGGAGAGTTTAGTCATAGCGATCTCTATGGCAATAATTACTACCAAATCCCTATAAATATTGAACTTTTTCAGAAAGAATTTGCAGATGAGAGAGTCACTGACATTTTTCGTCAGTTCGATAATCTAAAAACATTAGAGATGCTAGCAAAAATTTCGATTCCGATTCGGCTAACGAGTGGAATTGATGCTAATATCGATCATTTTAGTGACGGTCAATTTCAGTCCGTCTACATCTATTCAATTGTTGAACTCTTTAAAGACCGCAACTGTATCACTCTACTAGATGAACCAGATTCTTTTCTCCACCCTGAATGGCAATTCGATTTTCTTAAGCAGGTATTTGAGATTACTGACACTGCTGCTAAAAACAACCATGTATTGATGAGCAGTCATAGTGCAGCAACTTTGTGCCCTTTGGAAGAACAAAATATTAGTCTTTTCAGAATTGACGCTCATAAAGTCTCTTGCACAAAACGAACGAAGAAAGAAATTATTAATGAGCTTTCGAGTAGTTTCATTCAATATTCCGAGGATGAAAGCAAGCTCTTAATTGATAATGTAATCCGCTCTTCTACACGACCGATATTATTTGTTGAAGGGCCATCTGATGTTAGTATCTTAAATACTGCGTATACAAAACTATATCCAGGTACGGATATCTCGATATTAATTCAAGATGCTTTCGATCGAGGCTTTATCAAAACTCTGTTGGCTCGTAACGAGATTTTTAATAATTACACTGATAAACACTTTTTTGCATTATTTGACTTTGATGATGCCTATGATGATTGGAGATCATTAGGCGGTGAACATGAAATAACAAATATCAGACTTGGGTTATGTAGAAGGCTGAGTAATAGAAATGCCCACGCCTTTTTACTTCCAATACCTGAAAATCAGTTAAAGGAACAGGTCTGGGATGAAACCAATCCGGTAGAAAAAATTAAGCCAAAGCCACATTTCTGCATAGAACACATTTTCTGGGGAGTTCCAGGGCTAGAAAGTTGGTTTCGGACAGAGGAAAATACCGGAATCATCAAGTTTAAAGGAGATAAACATAAGGTTAAATTTGCCAAGGATATTGTTCCTGACATCGACACCTCCTATTTCGAGGTTTTTCGCCCGATATTTGAATTTATTGCTTCTGTAGCCTCTAGCACAAAAACTTAAACTGAGGCTTCCATCAATCTTTCATAGATTTAGCCAAAGTTGCCTTTGTCCGAACTAAAGGCGAATTTGTTCTACCTGTGACTCATGCAAGGACTTTGAACGTTTCTGTGTCAACGTGAGACACCAACTGGTTACTGCTTCTCAATTTTAATAGTCGTAGCAAAGCTGCTTTTTCATCTGAATGCTGAGAAATATTTTGCCTCGCCACGACAGTCGCCCCATCCGAATATAAGGAGAAACATGGTCAGTCCTTACGGCTCGGAATACAAGCACTAGGGAACACTGGTACGTTTGTTTGCGGGTTGGAGAATTTGATCTAGGATGTATATAGCGTTTTTGCTAAAGCTAGACGCTACATATTGATGACCCATGCAATTAGGAAGCGCATGACTCTCATCACCCAGACTCCGATGGCCAAGATCCTGCGGGTTCCTACACTAAATGACGACAGGGACGATTGCAGCCAACTATTCCTGCTCTGGCAAGAAGCCCACGCTCTGGAGCACCCAATAGTCAAGGTTGACTTTTCTTCCTGTCGGTTTCTGCGACAAAACGCCGTTGCTTTTCTAGGAGGGTTAGCGCGCTTGATTCAAGCCTCTGGTCGGGCAGTTGTCTTTGACTGGGATACACTACAAGACGACATCCGAGCAAATCTAACTCAGAATGGCTTCATTGATACGTTTGATGGTACTCGGCGGGGGTGGACGGGCAACTCTGTGCCTTACAGGGAATACCGGGACGAGAGTATAGGAGCGATCGCTGAATATTTAGAGAACCGCTGGCTGGGGCGAGGTTGGGTTCAAATCGATCAAGACAGCAGCGAGGAGATCGTTCAAAACGCTTTAGAAATCTATAGCAACGCCTTTGAACACAGTACTTCTCCCATCGGCGTATTCACTTGCGGTCAACGCTATCCCTCTTTAAAGGAACTGAGTCTTACTGTCGTTGATTTCGGTATTGGGATACCGCCCAATGTGAGGAGATTCCTCAATCAACCGGGGAAACCTGCTGCCGAAGCTCTGGAGTGGGCATTTAAGTTAGGTAACACTACAAGAGCTAACAAAGTGTCTGGTGGTACGGGGCTGAACACTTTGAAAAGATTTGTAAAGCAAAAGAACGGTAAGATTGAAATCTACAGCCACGATGGATATGCCCTAATCAGCGCTGAGCAGGAGGTTTATGACAGCGCACCTACCTTTTTTTGTGGAACTTTGATAAATATTGCAGTCAAATGCGATCCCCCTGGTTACAATTCTGTTAAAAGTGAGTTACTGTAAGAGTACAAAGGTTCTAATTCAGGTTTAGAGCCATGAGATACGCGATCCTTGAGTTAGTTGGTGAGAACTGCATGACCCAGCAGGCTGGGCAGCAGGTCTATGAATTGATATATCCAGATCTCCACAGTGGGCAAACTGTGGAGTTAGATTTTGCTGGGGTAAAACGATTTTTGTCCGTCTTCTTCAACTTTGCGATCGGTCAACTGATGCGCGATATCGATTCAGAAGCCCTCAGTAACCTTCTAAAGGTATCCAACTTAACCCCTGTTGGCCAGCAAACCTATGAGCGGGTCTTTGAGAACGCCAAGCAATACTACTCACTTAACGAGCAGGAGCAAACCACTATTGATGCCATTGTCCTTGACCAGGCAGCTTTGTTGTAATGCCAAGCACTTACTCGGTACAAGCAGAAGTCATTGATATTAGAACAGATGTCCCCTGCAAGGAGGACATCTTTTTTGTAGACACGAACGTCTGGTACTGGTCAACTTACTCAAAAGCTAACTCACCTTCACTATCTAACCGCCCTAAACCTTATCAAATCAATATCTATCCAAATTATCTTCAAGATGCGATTGTAGCAGGAGCTATCCTCTACTGTTCGGGTTTGTCTCTGAGTGAACTTGCTCACAGGATAGAAACTGCCGAATGTGAAATTTCTTGTGGTCCTCAATATTACCTCAAGAACTTCAGGCGCAATCACCCCACACAAAGAAATCAAGTCGTCGCTGAAATTACGACTGCTTGGAGCCAGATCACTAGTTTAGCTAATGTCCTCGACTTGGTTGTTGACGAAAGCACAACCAATGCTGCTCTTTCAAGATTCGCAACTGAACTCATTGACGGGTATGATCTATTTCTTCTTGAAACCATGAAGAAACACTCAATCACCAAAGTTATTACTGATGATGGTGACTACGCTACAGTTACAGGGATTCAAGTCTTCACTGCTAATCAAGGTGTTATCAGAGCGGCTGATACCCATCAGAAACTTGTCTCCAGGTAATTCGAGTTCCACCTCAACAATTTCTGAGAGTGTAAGAATCCTTATCCTAACCATGATTCTCAAAGCGCACTAAATATTTGCCCACTCTTAGAGCGTTTGTACTATAATCAATCTGTGCAGATACCAAAGCCCCTGTGTATTCGAGCGAAAAGGCAGTTCAACGTTTCTCAAGCCTGATAAAGGCTGTGCTTAGTAGCAAATAAGGATAATCACAAACATCCGGACACTACACAGACTTCTCGAATTAATGGATGAGAAGTTAAGTAGTAGAGGATTCTTATGGTTAACCTTTCTGGTAGTTCCAGTTCTGATGATTCCAAAAAGGGAACGATAGCTTTTCTAGAAGGAATCTTCAGCATTTTTGAAGATTTAGTGAGTCAAACAATGAATTCCAACCCAAATGCGAACAGTTCAGGTGAATTATCGCAGCTTCAGCAAGACTTGAGTAAGGTCAAGTCTCAGTTTACGGATGAACAATCTCCAGTAATTGATAATGCGACAGAACAGATGGAATCCTACAAATCAAGAATTCGGCAGCTCCTGAGTAACAAGCCACAGGCATCCGTTTCTTCTAATTTGGCTCAAGTTAGGGAACAGCTTAAGAATAAGAAGCAGTAAAGTTAAGCTTTGTACGGACTGGGTGCATCTCCCAACTACTATCTAGTAGACACTATTTTGTGAGTGCCTGGAATTCGCAAAATCGTTGATCCTGATTAGTAACTCATTTAAGTACAATGTAATTGCTCTACATGTTTCCACTTCTTCTTTGGTAAGTACCTGAACATCTGAAATCAGCTGATCGAACATTCCCCTGTCAAAAACCTCTACAAGAAAATTGAACGCCCTTTTGTAGGCTTCTAAATCGGGCTTTTCAGAAGAAGGATAATGAAACCCTATATCTTCAATAGGCATGAAAGGCAATATTGGCGAAACATCGTTGTCAATGCTGCTCACTAACCATGCATCTAAATAAAGATAAATATCCATAAAGAAATGATTCATCAATGGGTCATTATTTAAGCGTTTTTCATCAGCTCCTTCCTCCTCAAGTGCAACCACAGCAGCGTCAGAGGCTAGGTTGACCCACGACTGGCTTTCGATTTTTGCAATAGCTAATTGAAGCTTTCTTCTGCTTTGTCTATTAAAGTAGATTCTTTGAAGGAAGCTTTTTGCTTCATCAGTATTTTTGTACTGTGATTGATGTATATAGTGGGTTTGCCTCTCGAAACTTATCCAGTCCATTGATTCATTGTCAGCAATGTAAGCACGGGCAAGATAGTACTTTTGTTGCTCTTGTCTAAGCCGAGAGTCCATACTATCCTCTAGCTCTTTATTACGCCTTCTCAACTCTTCTAGTTCATCATGATCAATAGTTAAATGTTGTTCAAGAGTTCTTACTTCTTTGTTAACAATTTCTTTGGTTAAATCAAAGCTAATCAGGAGGCCAGCAAAAGTCACCCCGATAGGCAACAATGTATTGAAAGCAAAGTTTTCCTTTACATCAATCCCAAGTGTAGTTAAAACAGCATAAGACCCCAAAACTAGCCAAGTAACAAAGAGAGGGAGGGCAATACAGAAAGTAGAAAAAAGAACTAATTGTGTAATCGCATCTTCTGCGGACCGAGTACGAGTTTGATAGCCTGATTTCCCTAAAAAACCAAACCAGGATTTGTAAAACCAGTTTCTACGAAATTGTTTAGAATATCTTGTTCTAGGCTTTTTCTGAGTCATCACACACTCCAGGTTTACTAATATGCTTTAAACAAGCAAATGAGCGGCTCTTAGGCAACGAAAGGCTCACCTAGTTATAATTCCTCACTCAAGATTTCATAAATCCAATAAATAGTTGCCAATCGCTTGCTTCCAGCCCTTGCTTGTCGAGATCTTAATCCCAATAACATCAAAACTCCTGATTGTTCAATAAATTTCATCAAGTCTTTGCAATATTGTCTCTGATGCTCCCTGGATTTTAAGTACTGATAATAGTCCACTTCAAGATATCCACAAATGCAAACTGCGACTCAGGTTAAACGTCTTTGATATGTTGACATCGCTGGAAGCTCCAGATAACAACGATTACAAGCGTTGCCCGACCATAAAGCGGGCATTTTAAAGAGTGCTTCACATCTAGGGCACTTGTTGAGCAGTTTCAGTTGATGCCGATCGCACTTCCATACCGACTTGTACTGCCACTCTATACGGTGGCAGGGTGCTTCTCCATAACAGGCTCCACACAATCGAATTGGACTCCACTGCATCCCTACACCTTGCGGGGGCAGCATTTCCAGTAACCGCTCGGCACTGACCCCAACGACTTTCGCCACCGCTTTCAGTTCTTCCGGGCTGGGAGGTGGATTCAGGTGAAACCGTTCCCATCGGGCAACCACTGCCCCAATCCCTGCAAGTTGTCCTAAACCGCTGGGAGTTAGATGGTTAGGGCGTCGGAACCGCCCCAAGAAATGGCTCAGGCTTTCTCCCTCATAGGGTTCAATCTGAAATAACCACGGCTGGATGCCTGATTCCACCATTACTTGTACTCTTTCGCTACTTCCTGAAGAACTGCCTTATCCACTTTTTTGAAGCCCTTAGAGAGTGAGCGAATTGCGGCCTCTCGCAGAATCTCATCCATGCGCCCAATGAATCCCTCAGTGGCTGAAATCAAAATCCTGAGCATCTCTTTGCTGGTTAGATTAGATGCCACTGGAAGGTTGAGCACCTTCTGCTCCCAAATAACAACGGTTTTCTGGAAGTCTTCCCCTGACAACTTGCCAAAGCGGTAACAGGCGAGAAAGCGGTTGTAAACCTGCTCATCTCGCTTAATCACGGCATCCAACCGATCCGTGCCCACTAGAACAACGGCTATGCCCAGCTTGTCATAAAAATCTCGGACATCAGCAAAAGTCTCAGGTTTGAGCCGATCGGCTTCATCAATCACCAGCATCTCCACTTCGCAGGCTTGCAAAACCTCGAATGCCCTCCCCCGGAAATCTGAGACTGTTCCCTTGGTCGCCCGATGCTTGAGAAATTCAATCACCTCCTTGAACAGCTCCTTGGAGCCGCACTTTTGAGGGGGTTGAATGTAGACAACGGGCACAATCGGCTTCTTACCTGCCTCCTGTTTAGGCTTATTACGGTGGAAATAAGCTTCACAGGCAACCGATTTGCCTGTTCGAGACTCTCCCACAACCCGGCAAGATTTTCTCGATTTCCGTTTCCCATCTAGCCAGTCATGCAATCGGCTGACCTGCTCCAGAGGCATGACGGTCTTCTTTCGCAATCGGGCAATCTCGCCCTGCAACCAGGCGGGATCTGGTGGCGTTTCGCCTAAAAGTTCAGCCCATTCTTTCGCTTGAACCATACCTACCATCCCCCCCTCAGTTCTTCAAAATCAATTGGGTCAAACAGTTCAGCTCCAAAATTAACTTCAACTACAGGTTGAGGGGCTTCAGGTTCAACTGTTGCTGTCGTTGGTGGAGGTTGATTAACAGGTTGAACCGATTGCGATCGCGCCAACTTCTGCTCTTCCTTTTGCCGCTGCTTTCGGTTCTTCTTGGTTTCAGTTAAAGCATCCCGCTCCAGTACCTCCTGTAACATTGCTTGATTACTTACGGTCTTACCAGCGGCACGGAGCCTGCGACTAGCCGCTTTTGCCTCTTCGTAGGAAAGCTGTTCAGTTTCTAATCCTTGAGCGTAGGCACGAGCCAGGAATACATCTCGGTTCTTCTCCTTCCGATACACCATCACGGTAGTGATGTCGTTGGGATTGAAACGCAACGATACAGTTTCCCCAGCGTAACCAGCCAAATATTCCCCGCGATAAACTGCGTTCTCAAACAGCAAGGTGCCACCTCGCTGAATAGTGCGACGAGCTTCTTTCATCAGACAAATGTCAAGCTGCCGTTCGTCGATTACGTCTGGAACTTCCTCTAATCCAGCTTCCCAGCGCTGGAAGCGGGTTTGATCACCCATACGAGCATCAATGCTCTGGTTATACCGATCGCAAATAAACCGCACGATTAGTTGTTCAAGCTCCCGCAGGGTAAGACTGGCATCCTTCTCTGCATCCTCTGGACGCTCCTGCACATTTGACCCAGTGTAACCGGGTAACGTTGAGAAAAGTTGGTCGTTCAAAGTTCTGAACGGGCGTTCGACAACACCACCTTCTGAAGGGCGATCGCGCAGGTGACACACGAAGCCCAAATCAAGACCGATCAGCTTCAGATGATTGGAGCGGAAGTCTTTGCCACCATCCGTATATAAATGGGCAGGCTTGCCATAAGTTCCCCACTCACATTGCAATTTATACTCAGATCCATATTTTTTAGGCAGGATAGCGTTTCGCAGGGCTAACGCTACCACCTGGGAACTAGGGGCATCAAATCCTAGATTAATGCCCATAACACATCGGGAATAAGTGTCAATTACCGTTGTAAGCCAGGGACGGCTTAACAACTCACCGTGTTTATCCACTAGCAGCACATCAACACGAGTATGGTCGCATTGCCAGACATCATTGCTCTTACCAACGGGTAGCTGCTCGCCCTCACGGGTCTTCAATGACAGCGTAGAACCCCGCCATCCTGGGCTACGAATACTCTTCGCTCTTTCCTTCCTTTCAATAATTGGCTCCAGAACTCTTAACACAGTTCTATAGCTAGGCGGGTTTTCATCCCCAATCTCACGAGCTTTCGCTTGCACCTTCACGGCAACTTGCTTAGGCTTGATGCGCTTGCTGCCTTTATTTCCAGCCTCATAGGTCTTGATAATGAAGCTCTGCCAAAACTCTGTAATTCGGTGGGTGCCTCGGTCAGCTCGGCCTAAAGAAATCAGTACTGTATTACCCTCTACCTGCCATCGCCGCACTAATCTTTGTACGGTGCGGACAGAGCAACCCAGCTTACCTGCTGCATCGCGCAGTTTCTCACCGTAGGTGGCGCGATCGCACGGTTCAAGCAAACCGTGAATGATTTCAAGTTTGCGCTGCGCTGCCTCATCTAGCTCGATAGTGATCGTGTTTGCTTCACGGACCGCTGTTGCGGTTGGGCTTGAAGATGACACAATACTGGTATCGAAACTTACCTCACCGTTGCTAGAAGGAAAGCTATCCTGCATTGCCTGGACTCCAGAACCTTCCAAACCATTGGATGAATCAAGTGACTTCATGAGAATGCACACCAAGCATTCCCTGGAAAATAGTACTTCAGTATTATTGCATAATTTTCCACTTTGCGACAAATTAGTGTCGCATTTTCTCTTGATTGAGCTTTCTTCAATCAGGAGAACGTTTGTTGGCTTTAAGTGAGCGCCTGGTTTTTCACCCAAACAGTCGAACTATAAAACTCCCCTACTTGCTCTAATTCAAATTCGCCCAACAGTAAACCAAGCCACAAGTCAATGAAAGGTATTCCCAGAGCCTGGTGAAGAGCCTTGAGAGAAACAGTTGGCTCATCCGTATGATGTTGCATCCATGCGGCGATCGCTTCTACCCACTCTGAAACAGACTCCTCATGCGACATTCTCCATATTGAGGCTGGGTTGTCCTGAAAGCTGGACGGCTCTACCTCTAATTGTTCTTCTAGCTGAGTGAGCATCTCCAGAACAGCGGTTTTGTCCGTGGTGATCACAACTGCCCCTGATTCTGCTGAGTCGGGGGCTTTTGCTACTCTCCGCTTTCGCGGTGGTTCTGGCTCAAGCAACTCATGCAAATCCAGCTCCATTGATTGGCGCACAATATCTGAGAAGAAGGTGCCTTCTACAACCGGATCTCGATTTCCCGATTCCCATTCTGCAATCAATATGTCTGCTCGAATGGCATACAGCTCGGCAACTTGAAGAAAGAGATGCCCCGCCAGTTGCAGCCTCTGCTCCTCTGCCCCCTCAGCAAGCACCTGGTCAATATAGATGAGTAACGCCTTCAAATCTGCTAGCTCTGGTATCTGCCTCGCCAATTCTAGCTGCGACCGGAGCGATCGCTCTGATGGCAACGTCATCCTTCGACTCCACTCAGTACCCCCAGCTCCAAATACCCTGGATGATAACAGCAGGGACGTACTGGGCACTGGGATACGGAATGCTGTTGCTCTCGTGCAAACCGTTCAAAGCCACTCCGTTTACCATCTCCATATTGCTGGTACAGCGCCTCCAACAATTGACGTGCATACTCCTTCACTAATCGGGGTGGTAGACCAAATGTGTGCTGCGGCCTTGTCATAGCAACTGGTTGGCTCCCTACCCACAGCTCAGCACAAAGCGCATGAATCACAATGTCGTCCTTAGAGTGCCGAGGTCTCTCAACATAAGTGTGCAGAACCACGTAGGGAACCTCTGGAAGAGGCACGAGAATATCCTCCACTTGAGGCTGTCGTCGCACTCGACTGCTCCGCCCTTTACGGTAATAGGATCGTCGGCTATGACAAACTTCCTCCTGCCAGCACCCATCCCCGCCAAGTGCCGTGTCATGAAGTCGTCGGGCTGCTGTAGCTGTTAACAGGCTACACGCCCAACACTTTTCATTTGTGGGTCGTCCCATTGCTGACTGCCGCTGACTTGGCCCCTATTATCGCTGAAACACCTCTGGAGATAGGGCTATAGCCGTTATATTCATAGAATACTCTGGTAGAGATAAGTGAAGTTATCTCTATCTAAAATTCACGTAACTCCGGCGATCGCCATGTCTTCATCCCATTCTGACTCTGTTCTGCCTATCGTGATTGTGCCGCTGGATAGCGGTAAGGGACCAGAACCCCGACGAGAAGAACTGCCAGACATACGCCACTGGCAGATTGAGGAGTTTCTTCGGCAGACGGGGAAATCGGACAATACCCAGCGGGTCTATCGGGGGCAGTTGATTCGCTTTGCCGCTTGGTGCAACAAATCCTGGTTGGAGGTGACGCCGAGTGATATTGGCAAGTATCGGCGAGAGCTAAAGCTTAAGGGACTGAAGCCCACGTCCATTAATCATGCGCTGAATACCCTGCGCTCCTTTTACCAGTGGCTCCGGCGCAGCAACGGCTACCCGATGAATCAGCCGTTGCCGACAGACGCAATTGACCTGGAACGTCAGCCGGAACCCCAGGCAGACCATATTGAGGCGGAAGATTTGAGCCAACTGTGGGCGATGCTGGAACTGGAGGAGAAGACACGGGTGCGCGATCGCGCCATTATTGCAGTGTTGAGTCATGGGCTGCGGGCTTCTGAAGCGTCTGCCCTGAATGTGGAGCACTGGAACGGCAAGATTCTCAAGGTGCATCGCTCCAAGGGGCAAAATGTATCGGAGGTGCCGCTGAGCCGGGAAGCGCGATCTCATCTGGAAGCTTACCTGGAGTGGCGGCGGCAGCAGGGCGGGATGTTTGAACCGTTGCCGGAGAGTCCCATGTTTTTGGCGCAGGACCCGAAGAGTGCGGGGCAGTGGTTGGGGTACAAGGGGCTGCACCGGATGGTGAAGAAGTTGGGGGCGGTTTCAGGGGTGGAGGATGTCAAGCCTCATCGGTTCCGGCATACGTTTGGGACGGAGGTGACACGGCGAGGGGTAGACCCGCTGTTTGGTAAGGAGTTGATGGGAATAAAGAGCGATCGGGTGTTTCAGCGCTACACCAAGGGCGTGTTTAAGCAGGCGGCGGCGGCGGCGTATTTGAGAGCGATTGGGGAGGACGACGAGGAGTAAGCTGGCGAAGCATATTCTGCGAAGCCTGTTATTTCGATCTTAAACTGCACTACTTCAGCTCAAACATAGGAACAGTAAGGCTTTTGAGCTGAAAATTGAATATAGCAGTCGCTGTCGTGGTCATAACAGATGGCGTGGGAGTGTTGCTCTTCATGGGCAGCAAAAATTGTGGGGGATGAGGGGTGGGGAGGAAAGGAAAAGAACCAAGGAAGTACTCCAGGGTTGAAAGGCGATCGCTTCCTCTGGAAGAGCTACACCGAATTGTTACTGTAAAAAACAGTCCCCCCAATTCCTTGCAAAGTGCAGATGGTTTGTACCATTATTTCCCAATGTTGAACAGGGCATTGCATCCTATCGCCACACCGGATGTGCAGGCCACAGGATGCGGGGCTGCTGAATACCCTTGACAGAACAACAAGACGAAGGCGAAAATACAGGCTGTTTTGTGCTAACCCAATATGGTTCTAGTGCAAAGAGAAACGGGTGTATGGGGGCAGTGGCTCCTGTTCATGAAAAATTTATGAAGGTTATACTTACTTTTAACTAAGCCTAATTTTGATCAATCAGGTCATTCTTGAAAAGCTTCTGTTAATCGCCAAGATAGAATTGAACAGAAAAGCTTTTAGAAAAGCCTGAGATTAACTAGATTAACTTGGAACTTCCGTGCAATGAATTATTAGATAGAGTACTCTCGGTAGCTATCTAATAAATCTCATTGACTGTCTTATTGTACAAAGCACTTTTTGGAGATTAAGACTTATGGCTGAAAAAGTCTATATGGACTTATTAGATTACGCAAAAGGCTTATATGCTAAAGCATTACAACTTTTAGAACCAGGTCAATGTGATGATTTTTCTATCATATCTGGAAGCCTGATTTTGATGGTTGGTCTGGAGAAGCTTACAAAAAGTTGCATCTACAAGATCAACCCATTGATGATTCTGATTGAAAAACCAGACTTTGAGGATTTGCTTAAACATACTCAGGGCAATAAATTTGAGAACCGTAATACTATTTCCTTTGATAAAGCTCTTGATAGAGTGGTTAAATTGTTTCCAAAACTCAACGTGCACCAGAAAGACATTCAGTCAATAATTGAACAAAGAAACCTTCTTATGCATAACTTTGGTTATCTAGTTATAGGAGATTTGGAAAAGAAAGTTCAGATCAAAGTTGCAGATTTTACTGAGGAGATTTGCAAGGAATGCTTCAGTTCCAATCCTGAAAGCGTTATTGGGCAAGAAACATGGTTTAAGCTTCAAAGAAACCGTGATGCTTATAAGCAAGCTGAAGTTTTAGAACTCAACACTAGAATAAGCCATTTGAAGAGATTACTAGCTCAAGGAGAGGTTCTCCCTTGTAATCCAGTTCTCATACCTGAGGACAAAGCTCAGACTTATATTGATTGCCCCGTATGTGGTGACGAAGCAGTAGTTGCCTTTGATGTTGATTTGGATGTTGATGTTGACCATAGGGAAGGAGTTGTTTTAGGTGCTTATCCTTTTGCTATCCCGATAGCATTAAAGTGTAATTGCGGGTTCACTTTGAAAGATTATGAAGAGGTGGAAACTTTACTGGGAGAAAAATATGGTGGTATTTGCGATTGGATTATTCGTCAGTTTTACGGGGACGAAGATGGAGAAGAAGACTTCTAGCTATATGTTGATTCTGAATCGGGTTAAGGCAGTTACTTCCCCTGCTCCCATAACATATTATGAGGGTGCAATGGGTAGCTCATGAAGATACACAAATAACTTCAAGATAGATACGTCATCGCAGAAGCGCTCCTATCTTCAGCTAGTACTTAGTCCTCGGAATTTTTGCGTTCATTCGAGCAATTCTTCCATTCCGTAGATGTTCCCTGCTACCAGGTTCGTCCTAGCATGTGCATATACAATTCAGATGCCGAGGATTGACCCAAGTACCTTGTGTGAAATATGCAGACTCAGACAACTGTTGTCTCAAAATATTATGTTTTCTAGAAATAAGTTTCGATGACTGACGAATTAGATGCAGAATTGGCAAGGGAAAATCGTGGCGAAGTACCCTCTCCCTTTGGAAGAGCCGAATTTACGGTCAAAGGTTCTCCTGCCTCAGTGCAAGCCAGTAAAGACACTCGTGATAGCTATGTGCGTTCGATTAAAAATCAATTTAAGAATCTCAAGTACATACTGACAGGAGATATTATTCTTAATGTGACGTGGCTTCTGCCAACAAAAAGTAGGTATGAAACAGATGCAAAGGCAGATATTGATAACTGTATCAAACCTATCATTGATGCATTTGCAGGTCCAGATGGACTATTTATTGATGACTGCCAGCTAAGAGGTTTATATATATGCTGGCGTCACATTGAATCTACAGATGAGCAAGTAGTATTTGAGTTTGAATTTGTGGCAGATCATTACTCCTTGAAAGATCAATTAGCCTTTGTACGCTTAGAGGGTGCTCTTTGTACACCTGTTAACCTCAGTTGGTCCTATGCTGCTAAATTACTTTGGATAGACATGTTGAAATTTAATCAATCTCAGAAAGATACCTTAGAGGAGGCAGGTATTTCTTATCTTGATGCTGCTGGTTTCCTCGGTTCAATCCGACCATTCCATATGACTAGAGTTAATGGATTCAAGGTTATGAGTCCAAGTGAATTTCTTGCTGAGAAATAGTGAAGGTATAACAAATTTCGGAGAATTAACGATCGAGGGTTAGCCCTTGATTTGGAGTTAGGCCAAGCCACAAGCTCTTGGCCTCAATTCTTAGCGAGTGTAGCATACTATCCAGCTTCCTCTGTTTCGGATGGTGACTTAGACTCCCCATGCTACCGGGGAAACCCAATACGATCGCCTGCTTACCTGTAACCAATACCATATTCCTCCAATGGAACCTCCCTGCCACTCCCAACGAGTAGCACCAAATTGGATGGCAGTTCACCAAGTATTTGGAGGCAAGGACTTTAAGCGGTGCACTCTCTGGAGAACGACACCTAATTTGTCACCTACATTAGAGGCAAACTTTTCAGGAAACGACAGCTAATTTGTCATTGATCCAGAAAATGACGGCTAATCTGTCCCTTTCCTGAAGCCCGTTGAGCGAAGTCATAACTGGTAGATGATCACTGAAAGGCATGTAGTGAGAGCATTTCAGCCCAACGACACTAATTTGTCTCGATGACAATTAATCTGTCACTGTACAAATGTAAATCGCAAACTAACCGTTATTGGTAGCAAGTTAGATCGGGGCTGTGTTCATCTCCCGAAGCTTTCATGGTTCAGAGGCTGGTACTAGAAGAATTAATAAGCCAGGGGTTGTCGAGCCGACAGATCGCAATTAAGCTTGGCAAGAGCCAGACGACTATTAGATATTGGATTTCAAAATATCAGTTGGACCTCGCCTCCAAATCTAGAAAACAGTCCTCGCAGCCATCAAAGCTCTGCTTGAACTGTAACAATACTTTACAGAGCAAGGATTACCGAACAAAGTTTTGCAGTCCAGTTTGTGGTTCTCAGCATCAACAAAAACAGTACATCGACCGATGGTTGAGGGGTGATGTCGATGGTCGCATTTCGGGAGGAACACTCATATCTTCGCACATACGAAATTACCTTTTGGAGAAAGCTGACTACAAGTGCAGCGAGTGTGGTTGGTCCAAAGTTAATCCGTTCACAAAGAAGGTACCCCTAGAAATCAATCACGTTGATGGCAATTTTCTAAATAATTCTCCAGACAATTTGGAAGTGCTGTGTCCTAACTGTCACGCCCTCAAGCATACTTATCAGAATCGCGGTGAAGGCAGAAGAGCAAAAGGATATATGAAATGACCTTTGGAAATTATGGATAGGTGCAACACGGGTGTATTTATTGCTTGGGGATGCAGGGAAGAGATTTACCAGTTAACCAGTTTCAGCAGACACCACTTCTAAGACGATCGCCCCTCCATAAGAAATCCAAAAACCTGTTCAAATACGCTTGTATTCTTTAAGCGGTTATCTTATTCTTCTGCAATGTCGATTCCCAGTCGGCAACAACAGGCTTAAGGTGAGGCACTGTCCGGGAGTGTTGCAACCACTACCCGAACAGCTACCCCAATTTCCTGCTTGCGCCAGGAAGCTGGGATGCGATTAGTTTATCGCACCTCGCTGATGGCACCTGTGGTTGGGCAACCACGCCTTAAGCCTTTCCTGTCAAAACCACGCCATTAGCGAGGACTGAATACCATGTCTACAGAGTTCAACGAGCTGCTGTCGCTTTCGCCTGACGAAAAACCGCAGCTCTGGATCGTGGGCACCCGTGAGCAGGTGACCCACTGGATGAATGACCTGACGGTGAAGGGGGTGGTGCGCGATCGTATCCACTTCAGCCCGATTATTCCCGCGCCCTTTGCGGTCGGGAAGTATATGGTGGTGCTGGTGCAGTAGCCGATGTGCAGAGACCTCCGAGGTTTTTGAAAACCTCGGAGGTCTTGGGGGGTGAGGCGATCGCACATCTAATCTTGCTCATCTCGTTTAATCTCGTTACTGGCCTCTGGCCAGTAATGCCCCCGGGAGGCTCTGCCTCCTACTAAGGCATTGTAAAAAAATAACCTCATGCTTTGTCCGATCCGACCCCACCCCAGCCCTCCCCTTACCAAGGGGAGGGAGTCCGGACTTCCCCCCTTACCAAGGGGGGATTGAGGGGGGTGCAGTTATTCATTTACAAGCCCTAAGAGGAGGCAGAGCCTCCCAAAGCCCGTCTCCAGGCAGAGCCTGGGGACGAGAACTTACACTCCGCAGGTTGACAAATAATTTTCGATGTGTTTTGGGTTTGTGTCGTCCACAAGCCTTGGAGAATAGCAATCTCAGTTTTTGGAGCATCCTGCCTAGACAATTGCGAAATATTAAGCTGCGGCTTAAGGCAATAAATTACTCTGTTGCTGAAACTCCCTGCCAGAGGGGCTTTCAGTTACCAATTCAGGTGATACACAAGAAAAAATAATTGTCAACCTGCGGAATGTCGGCGAGAAGAAAAGGCGATCGCCCTATACCCGCAGATGCTCGATCGCTGATGCCGCAAACGCCTCCGCCTGTTGCTGGGTCTGTCGCAGGGATTGTTCGAGGCGATCGCAAGCGAGAACCAACGATGCATCTGCCAGATCCATTGGGCGATCGCGATACTTTTCCATCAACTGAAACAATCTCTCATAATCATCCGCATTGATTGGGTAAACCATAAGATCATAGGTCTAAACCTTGTTGGCGATATTTTTCCACCAACAGTTCCTCAAACTCGGTTGTTGGTTGCGAGGATACGACCTCTAACCGATTCGTTTCTTCAAACCACTGATGCCATGCCTCACGTAAATCTTCGTGTGAATACTCATTCACAGGATGCGTTTGGTGTTCAGTTGCTCTCAACTGATCGGCTTCAGCATTTGAGAGCAACATCGCCCGATGCTGGAGCTGATTTGCCAAATGGCTCATTACTTGCAGTTGTTCGCTAAATTCCAGTTGATCAAGCTCTTGTAGCAGCGTTTGTAATGATAATGCCATATTGTTCTACTCTATTTGAGTGGGGTGCGATCGCCTTTAGTCTTAACTTCTGTCACGCATCTGGGATTCCCCAATTGTCTTGTTCCTGCCGAATAAAAGTATCAACTTCTCTAACAGTTTCTACATATAATAGAGCAGCCTGGATATCGTCATCTGTTAAATCATCATAATCTACCAGTATTTCCTCAACCGTCATTCCCGACCTGAGCAGTTCCAGCAGAAACTCAACTGGATATCTTAAGTCTTGGATACAGGGCTTCCCATGACAGATCTCTGGGTTGAGTGTAATCCGCTTGAGAAGTGGTTTGCTCATGGTTTGCCTCTCAATAATTACTTCTTACAAGGTTGAGCTGTTTAAGAAGATGCAACTTCTACCCACTTCAATTTCTATCACGTTACCAGTTTCAATATCTGCTTCTGCTTTTGCAATAAGGCGATTTAACTTACCTGCTCCTAAATCACTGGCCATTTGCCTGTCCCAGTCATCCTCATCATTCTCGCTGGATGGTTGATCAGGTTTTGAGATCAGTATCGCTCGATGCTGAAGTTGGGCTACCAAATGGCTGACGACTTGTAGTTGTTCTTCAGGCTCTAGCTGATCAAGCTCTTGTAGCAGCGTTTGTAATGATAATGCCATATTGTTTCCTCTAATTAAGTGGGTACGATCGCTTCAGTTGTCGCTTTTAGTTTGATTCAAAGGGATTGACTACCGATAATCCAGGGATCTTCAGAAAGTCACCGCTGTTCCTCGTAACCAGTTCTACTCCGGTGACCATTGCCGTCGCACCAATTATTGCATCAGGTAGCTTAATTTTAAGTAGCTTTCTAAGCTGGATTGTTTGCTCTGCAATTGCGGCATCAATCAGAATTTCTACTAAATTTTCAAGCAAATCTCTCGCCTTCGTTTCGGCCTCTTCTGATTGCTGAAAACCAAGCAACTCAATTTTCGAGATGACAGAGTATGCTCCCTCACCTGCCAAACCTTCCTCTAAAATTTCGCTGCCTCGCTTATTAAGAACACCATTCAAATGGTAAATCAGGATATGACTGTCAAATAAATACTCCATCGCTATTACTCACCCCAATCTTCCTGGCGCTGACGATCGATTTCAGCGTCAATCTCATCTAGAGTTTTGCTGCCCCAACTCCCCTGCGTAGACAACAAGACTTCTCTCGCTTTTACTTTTCTCTCTAGTGAAGTACGACCTGTCGCCCCATTCTCCAGTCCAGTCGTTCGGCGCTGAATGTAATCCATCGCCTGAGTCACCAACTGCCACTGTTCCTCCAGTGTGAGTTCCTTAAAGTCATTCAGGAGTCGTTTCAGCGTAGGGCGCATCTTTCTTTCCTCATGGGTTAGACCTGTGTTTGATCCTAGCTCTTTTCCAGACAAGCCTGGAGTGCCGCCTTCAGCTCTCCCCTCGCCCGATCTGCCGCTGCCGCTACCTCCTGGTATTGCTTCAGCAGCAGCAGCGGGTCTTCGTGGTTGGTGGTGGCAGCATTTGGGTTCTTGATATCCAGGTTGTAGCCGTTAGCGATGATAGTTTCTACCGGGACGCTCCAGGCAAACTCATTCTCCGTCCGGTTGTGCCACCAGGCTTTCTCCGGCTCAAACTCCTGAATCGTCATCGGCTTCGTCTTTGAGTAAGACTTGTAGCCCGGTGGATAGGGATGCTCGTAATACCAGACCTCCGTCGTTGGCTCCCCCTTCGTGAAGAACAAAACATTCGTGCGAATGCTGGTGTAGGGACTAAACACTCCATTGGGCAACCGCACGATCGTGTGCAGATTGCAATCGCGCAGCAGCGTCCCCGACTTCATGTAGTTGTAGGCATCCTCAAACACGCTACGCAGGAGGAGCGATCGCTGTTTTGCAGTGTCCTCCAGTTCATCCACCTCCAGTGTTTTGAGTTGGGGAAACAGCCGTCCATCGATCAACTCCAGCAGGTCATTTCCAGTCGGCGCGTTTTTGCCAAGCCGCTTGCTGTCTGCCCACTCATCCCACCGCAGTTCAGCCGGAATCGGAGATTCATAGTTGTCCTCGCTGCTTTCCAGTTCCGCATCCTGGTCGCTGAAAATCTTGTAAAACAGCATCCAGCCCAACTGCCCAATCCGTTGAGCATCGCCATCCACCCCCACATCCTTTCGCATGATGTCCTGGATCGATTTAATGGTGGCGGTTAGCGACATATTGATTACTCCGGCAACTTGAGAGAATGCGAAATTGAACCTATCCCTCGTAGGATGGGCAAAGCGAAGCGTGCCCATCTAGACCTCAGGTGGGGGATGGGCACGCTCTGCTTTGCCCATCCTACATAGGATTGAGTTAGCCCACCGAGTCTGGATCTACCCCTAATTCTCTCAGTTTTTCCGCCAGCGCGTCTGCCCGCTGCCGCTCCTGTTCTGCTCGCTGTCGCTCCTGTTCTGCCTGTTCGGCGCTCCACAGCAGCAGATTTCCCGCCTCATCCCACCAGCGCAGCCAGTTGATGGTGTTTCCCAGTCGATCGCCGCGCCAAATTCCCAGCCATAGCTGGAGTTCAGGAATGAAAACCCTGCCCTGATCGTTTGCTGCCTGCACGACGTAGCGACCCTCCTGCAAGCACCGCACATCCAGGGCAGGCTCATAGGGGTCATAGGTGACGTAGGTGGGAACGGCTAGAACTTGCTCGTAAAAATACAGCTTGCCGTAGGGAGGGGTCGATCGCACGGACAGCTCTCCGCCCTCCTCTTCCGACAGAAACTCCATCACCACCGCCACCGGATCGCCCTCCACGTTAGGCGTATAACTGCGGCGAATCACATCTGCTGCCACTGGGGTGACGCGGGGCACATAGAGCCAATCAGGGGCTTTCACCACAATTTTCTTATTCACTGTGGCGACCAGGCCAAAATTGGAGACGATCAGCATTTCGGGCTGAATCCGCTGATTCGCGCCGAGTGCATCGGTGAGGGCGGCAGCGAGGAGCGGTTGTTGCAGGTTTTCCACGGGGTCGTCAGGAAGTTTATAGTCAGCAGGCAACGGCTCCCAGGTGATGACTGTTTTTGCGGGAGTGGATGAACTGCGCGGAAGCTCTAGCACCATCGGATTCGCCTCCCCTTATCCTGCTGAGCGAATGATTCTATCATGCCTTACGCGCCCTGGTCTTCGTACAGCAGTTGCGCTAATTCCTGAATTGCGGACTGATACTGCTGCTTGCCACCAAAGCTGCGAAAAATCTCGACGGTCGTTCCCATGCGGGCAAAGGGATCAAGCTGCAAAACCTTTCTGTCCTCGATCGCCACCACTCCTTGATCCGCATACTTATCCAGCAGGGCTTCCAGGATGGCACGCGCTGTTTCACCGTACTTTGCAAACACGTCCCGCTTGCGAACCCGCTCCGCCCGTTCTCGACGGGTCAGTGGAGGGCGATCGAAGGCCACATGGCACACCAGGTCAAACAGGTCATAGTCCTTCCCCACCATCTCCTCCAGCGCTTCCACAAAGACGCCGTGTTCGCTCAACTCATCGAGGATAGCCTGCTTGCGATCGCTCCCATTCCAGCGGGTCAAAAAGCGATCGAGCGACTGATATGCCTCATTGACGGTGCGCCGAGTGTAGTCTTTGAGCGATTCCGTCGTCAGTTGACCATCCCGGTCGTAATAGCTCACCCGCTCTCTCGCCACCCGAAATTCCTGGCGACCCACGCGATACTTCAAAGGCGCTTCGCCCCCAACCTCATCTCCGCCATTCCCTTCTTCTCCTGGGGTGGGGTCAGGAGACTGACCCCCCTTACCAAATTCCTCACTCTGAATCGGCGGCCCATCCCAATCCCGATCCTCGAAAAGCTGTGTGGCTCCCCGAAAATCGATAATCGTGAAGTAGTTCTTGCCATAGTCCGGGCGCAGGCGCGTCCCCCGCCCAATGATCTGCTTGAACTCGGTCATCGACTGAATGCGGCGATCGAGCACAATTACCTGACAGGTCTGGGCATCGACTCCGGTGGTCATCAGCTTTGAGGTTGTGGCGATGACGGGGTATGGCTCTTTCGGATTGGTGAAATTGCCGAGCTGTGCTTTGCCTTCTTTCTCGTCTCCAGTAATCTGCATGACGTAGCGATGGTCTTTTTGCACCAGTTCGCGGTTCAGGTTCACGTTGGCGATCGCACTTCGCATTCGTTCCGCATGGTCAATGTCTTCACAAAAGACGATGGTTTTTCGCATCGGGTCGCCATCGTGGAGGAACTGGCTCACATATTCCGCCACTAACTGAGTCCGCTGGTCAAATGTGATGGTGTGATCGTAGTCCCGCAGATTATAGTCCCGTTCCTCAATCAACTGCCCCAGGTCATCGGTTTCTCCGGCTTCGGGTGTCCACCCCTCCAGGTCGATGTCCAGATTCACCCTGACCACCCGAAAGGGAGCCAGAAAGCCATCCTCAATACCCTGCTTCAGGGAATAGGTGAAAATAGCTTCCCCAAAGTAGTCAATATTCGAGACATACCTGGTTTCCTTTGGCGTTGCCGTCAGACCGACCTGGATGGCTTCAGAAAAGTAGTCGAGCACCTGTCGCCAGTTGGAGTCCTCTGCTGCGCTGCCCCGATGACACTCGTCGATCACGATGAGGTCAAAGAAATCGCAATCGAACTTCTCGTACAGGTTGTCCCGCTCCTCATTGCCAATAATGGTCTGATACAGCCCCAGGTAAATCTCATAGGAAGTATCAATCCGCCCTGTTTCATCCACCAACCTGCGGTCTAGCTTTGTCATCACCTCGCCAAACGGACGGAAGTCGTTGACAATCGTCTGATCGACCAGCGCATTGCGATCGGCCAGAAACAGAACTCGCTTGACCACCTTCGTCTTCCAGAGCCGCCAGATAATGTTGAAGACGGTGTAGGTCTTTCCGGCTCCGGTCGCCATCACCAGCAGGCATCGCTTCTGACCACGGGCGATCGCCTCAATGGTTCGATTTACTGCAAGCTGCTGATAGTAGCGCGGTTCTTTCCCGCCAATCTCCACAAAATAGGAGGACTTCAACAACTCCTCATTGGCATCCTGAAGCTTCTGCCACTGCTTATATCGCGCCCACAACTCCTCTGGTGAAGGGAACGCATCCAGGCTGATTTCTTGCTCTATCGGCGACCCAACCACACTGCGATCATGCAGCACAAAGCCGTCTCCATTAGAAGAGAACACAAAGAGAACATCCAGCGTGTTCGCATAGGCAAGTGCCTGCTGCAATCCGGCTCTCACACTGTGATTGTTGTCCTTTGCCTCAATGATGGCGATTGGTTGATTGGAATGGCTGAACAGCAGATAGTCTGCAAATTTCCTTTTCCCCCGCCCGGTCATCTGGCCCCGAACAATCATCTGACCGTCTGTAAAGTAATACTCCCGCCGCATCTGGCTCTTTTTCCAGCCTGCGCGATGAAGGGATGGGGTAATGTAGCGATCGCAAATATCGGTTTCGCTCAGGTCTTTTTTGCTCATAGCTGAATCAGGGGGGGCATCTCAGCACATACTGCTAAAGTATTCCCTCCAAATCAGCAAAGTCAGTCACTTTTAAGATGTGGGTACACTCTACTGTTTCATCGATTCAGCCAGAGCTGCCTTTGTCCGAGCAACCGAAAGCCGCACTCGCTCCACCTGCGATTCATAGGCTGCTTTTTGTTCTGGTGACGCATCTCCGGGGCTTGCTCTCAAAATTTGCTCATAGTAGCGAAAGATCTGAAAGGCATAGCTGGCGACGGCCAACTGCTCCTGGGAAAGAGACCGGACGCGATCGACCAGATCTGCACAAGTCGCAGAATGCGGCAGGGCGAACACATCCGCATACAGCGGTGGAAGCTGGCGCGATCGGGTTTTTAACTCTTCCAGAAGCTTGACGGCTTCCTCAGATAGCTCCCCATCGAAATCAGCCAGAGAATTCAATAGGGCCAACAGCAAGGACTTTGAACGTTTCTGTTTCACCGTAAGACGGTCAACTGGTTATGTCCTCTAGATTGTACCAGTTTCAGCAGGACTGCCTTCTTGCAAACATGAGTTCTAGCGTCGATTTTTCTGAAACGCTGACGTGCAGCGTTTCAGAAAAATCGACGCAATTCAGTATCGCGTTACCTTATGCAATCACTTGAATATTGTTGCTTGCGAACGCAAGACCTGCGGTTAGATTGGCGATCGCAACCGGTGCAAATGCTCCGCCCGTTCCGTCTCGGTCGAAGCTCAGGACACCATTGGTGCGGTTGTAGATGAAGCGGGTAAGCGGTGTTGCCGCTAATCCGGTGGTATTGTTGGCGAAACGGAAGGCGGGCAGTGTTCCGAGACCCAGGCCACCGACAAAACCAGTTCTGGAAATTAGAATTCGGTCATTGGCGAGCGAGAAATCGGTGATCGTGTCTCGCCCATCGTTGAGGCTATTGAACTGGAAGCGATCTCTGCCGCTGCCGCCTGCCAGGATGTCATTGCCTGCGCCACCGATCAGGGTGTCATTGCCTGCGCCGCCGATCAGGGTGTCGATGCCTGCGCCGCCGATCAGCGTATCGTCGCCGCCGCCGCCGCTCAGCGTATTTCTGCCGCTGTTGCCCGTGATGATGTTATCCAGGTTATTGCCTGTGCCGTTTAGATTTCCAGCTCCTAACAGCGTCAGATTTTCGATGTTGGGGTTCGGAATCAAACTAAACGAAATCGAGGATCGAACCAGATCGGTTCCTCCAGACAGGAAAACGGGACCGGAGGGGCCAGCTACTACCAGAGAATTGGGGGCTTCAATAATGACATCGCCAGCGTTGTCTACAACGTAGGTGTCGTTGCCCAACCAGCCGTTCATCGTATCGGCACCGATGCCGCCATTCAGTTCATCGTTGCCAGTTCCTCCAAACAAACTATCGTTTCCTATGCCACCATTCAGTTCATCGTTATCTTCGCCACCGTATAGAAAGTCATTGCCAGCGCCACCGTTCAACACATCTTTTCCAGAGTCGCCAAACAGGCGATCGTTGCCGTTATTGCCATTGAGTGTGTCATTTCCGGCACCTCCAAACATGATATCTTCGTTTGCACCCACTCCGTTGAAGATATCATTCAATGGGGTTCCATTCAGTATGACTACAGCCATGATCTTCTCCTAATTCAGTAAGCTTTATTTAAGTGAGGATCGCGAATAAATTAACCTGGGATATTTTTTGATAGAAGCGTGGCTAAACCGTGCTTCTGTCAAAAAAAAATTGGTTTGATTTAATCCAAGATCCCAAGTGGATTCAGCCTGAGAACGGCTTCAGAATGTTTTTGTTCACGGATCAAACACTTTTGTGTTTTATGAACGTTCTTCATCAGCCTTCATCTCAGCGGATTCTCACTTCCACTTATCACAGTACTGTTGAGTCGTTAGGGAAGGCAGTACCCCTTCTGTGTACCATTTATCAACCCGGCAATGGTTGACTTTGCATAAACCCCAAGACTGGCCCCAAGACTGGTGTTGTGCGACACGTTTCTCGCGGCGCACAACGCCAGTTCTTTAATTGCCAGGTTATAAGTACTGGACTTTTGACTAAATTGCGCCAATTTTTTCTAAAACGCTGACGCAGTCAGCGTTTTAGAAAAAATTGGCGCTAAAATTAAGTTTGCCGCGAAACGCTCTCGTAGAGCGCAAAGCACTGTATCAATCGTTGTGGAGCGCAGCACTTTGCGCGGCGCTCCACAACGATTTAGGGGATCGCCACCCGGCCTATTGCCCCTGTGCAGGCTGTAATCGCACCACCAGCGGGTAATCCGGCACCGACAGGTTAATATCCTTCGCTGCGGAGAAGTGGGCAGTGGGGGTCATGGATTGATTGGGCAGATAGGTGGCGATATGGTTGATGGGTTTGTCCAGATGCAGACTGACCGTTTGGGATTGGAGTTGGTCAGTGCTGGGAACCTCCAGCCACAGCACCAGATAGAATTCACCGTTGCGTTTCTGTAGTAAAGTCTGACGGACATTCTGGGTGTTGCCGCTCAGCGAATAGTTGAGTGACTCGGTTGAAAACGGTTGGGGGTCATCGTTCAGAAGCTTCATCAGATTCGCCTGGGCTGTGAAGGCGGGTTTGGCAGAGCCGTCGTTACGGAGCAGGCCGAAATTGGCCTCCTTATTGTCCGGGTTCTGCCACTCGTCGATCAGTTCATAGGAGAAGGTGCGATGAACGCCCTGATTAAACTTCTCCAGGTACATGCGGGGAATATACTTGCCCTGTACGGCTTCAGACACAGGACGTTCTGAATTGGGGCCACCCGTGTGGTAGCCGCCTTCGGTGGCAATCATGGGGCGATCGCCAAAGGGTTTCGAGCGAGTTTGCATATCCCGCTGTAGATTGCCATCACCGGGATTACTGGGGTAGTTATAGGGGTGCAGGTTACCGTAGTCCACCCACTGACTCAGCAAACCAATCTTTTCGCTGGAGTCGCCATAGACGAAGGAGGGGCCAATTACCGCAATGTCTTTTGTTGCAGGGTCGTCTTTAATCGCCTGGTAAGTATCGCGGGTGAAGTCGCGCAGATAGGAAATCCAGGTATCGCCGTTGAGTGTCTGCCCATTCCAACTGTAGCCGTAGTGAAAAAAATCAAACTCGTTCAGCGTTTCAACGGCTGCCACGGCCCCCGGCAATTTCTCTTTGACAAGTTGAGAAATGCTGTATGCCGGAGGTGCATTGGGATACGAATGATTGGGGCCAACGCCAATGTTTGGGTCAACCACAATGGTAGATTTGATGCCAACATCCGCCAGTTCATTAATCCGCTGAATCCAGGTGGGGTCGCTGCCACCATCCCGAATGTGGCGGATACCCAACTCTTGTAATCGCTGCTTGATCAGAGAAAAATTGCCGTAGGCGGTGTCGTAGTAATGAATGTGGGTATTGATCCCGATCGAATCGAGGAAGGATGCGGCAGAACGCGCTCTGTGGGGACTGGTGGGAGTTGCACTGACGGATGCTGATTGCACTCGATTTTCGGTACTGACTGTGTTCGCCGAACTGGCAGAAGCTCGTGCGATCGTCCGTGTACTCTGATTGAATCCTAGCGTATTTCCCGGCAGGGTTACAGCATTCCAAAAGTTAGTTCGAGCAGAAAAATTTTGGGATAAGCCGTTTTGGGGCACGCGAAAGCGATGCTGAGGACTCAGCATTTCAGTCGAGGAGTATGTCACTGTTCAAACTCTCTGGGTGTTGATACGACTTCAGTAGCATTTCAGGCTGAACAGATTGCAGGCAGAGTGAATGATGTCAGAACCCAATCGAGCGCTGGCGCTGGGTTCTGTCATCACTCAACACAGCTTGCAAAGCTGTCATATACAACTCTTTTCGTCCTGGTGAGGTATGGGGTTGTGGGGGCGGTGCCCCCTTGAGGGGGTCAGGGGGTGTGCCCCCACAACCCCGTACCTTACCGACATGAAAAACGCTGTAACAGTCGATGAAGAAGTGAGTTGTTTGATCGGTGATTCAATCCGTACCCTGATTAACGGATGATTAGGATAATAATTCTCCTACAATCACTAAAACATCGATTTTTCCTGAATGCTAATCTATCTCAAGATAGATTTCCTTTCTGAATAGATATGGCAGATGCGGGTAATAAACCTTTAATAGCCTGCTGCATTTACTCTTTTCTGCCAACAGTATGATCACGCAGATGCCATGCACATTTTGACTTGATGTACATTCCGTATTCATTTCTATAAAAAATTGATCACTGCTGAGAGCAATGAACCTGCTGATAGACCTCCAGTGTTTCCCGGTAAACTCGTTTCACACTGAGCCATTCCAGATTCTGTCGCGATCGCCCCCGCCACTCCTGCAATAACTCTGGATCACTCAATAATCGAGCGATCGCCTCGGCCAGGGCTGATACGTCTCCAGGTTGCACCAGCCAACCTGCAGCGCCCCCATCCAATGCTTCAGGAATGCCATCGACTTCACTGGCAACGATCGCACATCCAGCATCACGCGCTTCTGACAATACAAGGCCAAAGGGTTCCTGAAGTGAGGCCAGTACAAAAATATCGGTAGCCTGTAAATATTGGCCGGGATACGGCTGAAAGCCCTCAAAATGGATACGCTCTGAACCCGTACTTTGCTGTGCCAGGTGCTCAAATTCGGCGCGATCTGGGCCATTTCCAACCAGATACAGGTGTGCATCGGGAAATTGGGCTGCGATTTGAGAGAAAGCCTGGATCAACTGAGCCATGCCTTTGCGGTGGTACATACCTGCGACAGTTACAATCGCTGGACGGTTCAGGGAAATAGGTGCCGGGATGATTGGGGGGCGATCGCCGTCTGGTGAAATTTGGAAGGTCTGCCGGGGACTGTCCAGCGTCCCATTACAGACTGTGCTGATCTCCGCTGGTGAAATTCCCCGATTGGCCATTGCCGTCGCAACTGCTTTGCTGACAGCGATCACGCGATCGGCCAGTCCCATTAGTGTGGCACTATGCTGCCATTCATTATGGACCGTGGAAACAATACTGTAGCGTTTTCCCGGTCGGAGTGCCCAGGCCAGTACCATCCCCGTTATCATGTGGGCATGAACGATGTCAGGTTGAAAATTATCAATGATTTTACGATAGCGCTGAATTGTTTTTAGCAGGTTCAGGGGATGCCTGCGTTGATCCAGGTGAAAAGGAATAACACCGTATTGGAACAGCAAAGCTTCGTATTCTCCTCCCGCCGAGGCAACGCCAACAGTGTGGCCGTTCTGGGCTTGAAGACACGCCAGATCGACTGTAACGTTGATGATGCCGTTGCCTAGCGCTCGAATGTCATTAAGAATGTGAAGAATACGCATAAGAAGATAATTTGAGTGGCGTGACGGGTGGCGATGGGTAGGGGCGAAGCATTTGCGTAGGGGCGATCGGTTTAACCGGGGGATTCCTTGCGCAAATGCTTCGCCCCTACGGGTGATCCGCCTGGATACGTAAACCACCAGGATCGCAAACGTGATGAATCACATTCAGATACTGTTCGGTGATTACCTGCATGGAGAAGGACTGCGATCGCCGCTGCAACTGCTCCGATCGTCTGGGCTGATCCAGCGTTGTCAGAATTGCCTGCGCCAGGGCATCGGGATTCTGGATGGGCACCAGCGCACCGTATTTGCCATTCTCCAGAATTTCTGATGGGCCGCTCTTGCAGTTGGTAGAGACGACCGGAACTCCTGCCGCCAGCGCTTCTGCGACGACATTGCCGAATCCTTCAAATTCGGAAGAAAGGGCAAACACTGAAGCGTGGGCCATATAGGCGTAGGGATTTTCGACAAACCCCGGAAGCGCCACATCGGTTGCCAGCCCTAACTCTTGAATCAGCGCTTTTAATAGGGGCCGATCTTCGCCCTCGCCCAGAATCAGCAGTCGGGCGGGGCGTTGCCGTCTCACCTGGGCAAAGGCGTGAATCAGATTGACAAAATCTTTCTGGCTGACCAGACGACCCACACCGAGAATGACGGGCGGTTCTCCCTCGGCAAACCAGGGATGATCAATCGGCTGCTGAAGTTTGGCCAGCATTTCGGGGGTGACCACCGGATTGTAGATTACCTCGATCGCCTCCCCTGGCAGCCCCGTAATCCGGGCCACATCGTCAGCGGTTCCCTGGGAGGCCGCCACGATCGCATCGGCCATTGGGTAAAACCAGCGCACCACCAGAGGCCGTAGTCGTCCGATCGTTTGCCGTTGATGATTGCGAAACTGCCGGGATAAATAAGTTTGCACGCACATGATAATGCGCGTTTGAACGCCTGCCATTCGCTGTGCCCAGATTGCGGAGCTGAAAATATCAAGTGCGGAGAACAGCACAGCGGGCTGCTCCTCCCGCAGGTAACGACGCAGCGCCAGGGTTTTGGTCAGAAGCACGGGCGATCGCGCCTCCAGATCCACCACGCGAATATGGTCAGGGACATCATTCAGGTAAGCGCCCTTCGTTTCCGCCAGCACCAGGTCAACGGTTAGCCCTCGTTCCGCCAGCCCCTCCGCCAGGTGAAGCATGGCCCGTTCTGCACCGCCGCCCTCAAGAGCGGGAAGAAAGATACTGATGCGCGAGTGGGTCAGGGTATTCATGACTGAGAAGTTCCTCAATTTGTGCGTGAGTCGTATCGATATGAAAGCGTTGGCTGGCCTGGAACTGTCCCTGCTGGGCGATCGCCCCTGCCACCTCTGGAAATGCCCGACAGTGGAGAATCGTTTCCGTAAGAATTTGTGGACTTTCTGGGGGAATGAGCCATCCCGTCTGGCCGGGACTCACCACCTCCCTGACCCCGCCTGCTTCTACAGCAATTACCGGACGACTGCACAGCATGGCTTCTGCGATTACCCGCCCAAAAGGTTCGGGGGCCGTTGAAGTGTGAACCACCACATCGCAGGCGTGCATCAGCGGCACAATGTCAGAGCGGAATCCCAGAAAGCGCACCCGCTCCTGCAAATTCAGCGCCTCCACCTGTGCTTTGATCTGCGCAACATAATCCTGCTCACCGTACAGAGCATCCCCCACCAGCAGTGCCACCACCTCGTCTGGACAGGCGGCGATCGCCTCAATCAAGACATGCTGTCCCTTCCAGGGAGATAGCCGACTGAAACTGCCCGCCACAAACCGCCCCTCCAGCCCCAGTTGCTGTTTCAGTCTGTAAATATCTGTGCCCTGAAGCTGGTAGCGTCTGGGGTCAAAGCCGTTATAGACCACGGTCGCCACGTCTGCTCGCCCGCCCGCTGCAATAAACGCATCACGGGTCGCCTCAGACGCGGCAATGACTCGCGTGGCAAACTGATTGGCCAGGGTAACTGCCAGCCGACGATTCGTGGCGCTGAAGTGATCTGGCGACAGAATATCGTGCAGGTGATAGACCAGCGGACGACGGCCCAGAAGACTGGCGATCGCTCCCACTACCAGCGCCTTTTGGGTATTGGCGTAGAGGATGTCAAAATCACGGCTCAACCGGGCAACGGCATTCGCCATCGGCAGCAGTCGCTTCAGGCTCTTCAAGCCCTCCAGCAGGCCACTCTCTTTCCGCACCTGGAGTGCCTCTGTCGCCAGCACCTGAACGGGAATCTGTTCCTGCTCCAGGCGAATTCTGAAATTCCCGTCGGTGAACAGACAAACCAGGGAGCGATCACGGTACTGACGCGCAATATCCAGCAGACACAGTTCTGCGCCCCCCAGGCTACCGCTCTGATCCAGGAATAGAATTCGAGGGGACTGACCTTGATACTTAGACGACATGATCGTTCACCGTTGAAGGGATAGAATCATTGGGTTCAGGTTGAACCAGACGTTGGGCAGCATCGTATTGTTGGGCGGCGATCGCCATCCCCGCAAACGTCCAGAACACCATTCCCGACTGAGCCAGCGTTGGATTCCCCAGTCCGATTTGAGCAAACACCCCAACACAGATCGCACGCGACGCCGTAAAGAAGGGGTCCGCCGTCAAGCGCTGTTCCTTAAACAGGCCAAACAGCAGCAGCAGCACACCCCCCAGATAGGGAATCGAACCAAACCATCCGAGGGTAAACAGCAGCGTCAGGATGCCGCTGTCATTACTGCCCAGCGGCCCACTCTCCAGCACAAATCCCAGCCCGTTCCCCGGTATCTCCGTCAGCGCATCCATAATCACCTGAGCGTATCCCTCCAGGCGTTCGTTGTAGCTGACATCCCCCTCAACGTTAAAAAAACTATTCACACGGGCGTTGACCACCTCTGAAAATGGCTCCATACTGACCAGCGGCAGTACCACGATTGCCATCACCAGCAGCGTCACCAGCAGGCGCATCTGCAACCGGGGCTTCAAAGATGGCAAAAACACCAGCACTGCTACCCCCCAACTCAACCAGGCCGATCGCACCAGCGACATCAGAAACGCCAGATATCCCACCCCTGCCGCCGCAAACTTGAGCGGACTCTGGCTGGTAAACAGCAGCAGCAGCCCCGCCATCATCACCGTGGCAAACGGCCCCGGCGAATTCATGGTACTGAACACCCGAATTCCCAACGGCTCCGGCGTCCCAAACGTCAGTAGCCCCGTACTCACAATCCAGAAGCGATCCCACTCTGGTGCCGTCAGATACTGCCAGACCCCATACGCCCCTGTCACCAGCACCCCCCACAAAAACACCCGCTGCAACGTCTGACGGTACTGCGGATAGCTCCGCCAATTTGCATAGAAGTAAAAGCCAAACAGCAGCGGCGCAAACCAGTTCAAAAACGGCACCACCACCGCAGTCGGCGTATTCTTCACCACCCCCACCAGCAGCCCATACCCCACCCCGATCGCCGCCAACACAAACGGCAATCCCAACCGCTGCACCGCCCCCGGCACCCCCTTCACAAACGTCATCCCGCTTACCATCATCACCAGAAACGGAGCCAGCAGCACCGGGCTTGGCTCCACCCACCCACTGTTCAAATCAATCAACCGTCGCACCAGCGGCGTCAAAAACGTCAACCACCACGCAAACCCTACATAGAGGACGGGCGATCGCTGAAACAAAAACAACCCCACCCCCAGCGCCCCCAGCGGATACCCCAACCGCAAAACTTCACCCGCCCCCGCAGCGATCCCCCCCACCGTCACCAAAACAAACCCCAGAATCAAAAACCAGGAGTACGAAGCGTGCGATCGAGTGAGTAGTGGTTGAATCGTTTGCATAAGCCCTAAAAATAATCTGTCTGTATCAAATCAAGGTGATGCGTTACGCTAGCGCTAACGCATCCTACAAGCTGTATCAAATCAAGGTGATGCGTTACGCTAGCGCTAACGCATCCTACAAGCTGCGTTCATCTGCGTTCATCTGCGTTCTTTGCCACTCCAGATCAAACAGCTTAATCTCCTTCAAAAAGATGTAATACGACCACAAAACTGACAGCGTAAATCCCGCCATACCCTGACGAAACATTCCGTACCACACATACTGCTGTACAAACTTCGCTGGAGGCTTCAGCAGCATTCGCCCCCAGTTAAACCGTTGCCCATTCGCATACGCCTGCGCCGCATCCAGATCGGTATATCGATTAAACCGAATAACCAGATCGCTGATACCGCGAAATCCATAGTGCCAGATCGCCCCCGGTAGCTGCACAACCGGGTCATCGCCCACAGTCGGCCCCTCATGCACCAGCACATCCTTAATTCGATACACCTGTCGGTGATACAGCCGCGTGTGTGTCTCCGGGCGTGTATCCAGCCACTCGCCCCAGAAATCACCAATCCGGTAGGCAGAAAACGCATTGGCCGTTAAGGTCGGCTCCTGCTTCCAGGTCTTTAGCGCATTCGTCAACCTCGCATCCACCACCTCATCTGCATCGATGAAGAAAATCCAGTCGTACAGTGCCTCATCTGCCCCGAAGTTACGCTGTGCTGAGTACCCTGGCCAGGGATTGTGCAGCACTCGACAGCCCAGATTCTCGGCAATCTGCACTGTAGTATCCTGGCTGCCCCCATCGACGACAACGATTTCGTCGGCGAACGGAATACAGGAGAGAATGGCATCTGCAATGCACTCCTCTTCATTCTGGGCAATCAATACCGCAGAAATTCGCCGCACTGGAATACCCTCAACCGCTTGATTCTGCTCCTTCACCGGTGCTCGGTAGTTCTTCATCGTTGTCATGTTCAGTACTCCTGATTCATTCATCTGAGGATGGTTTAACGCAGTTCTCTGAAAAATTTTGCCTTTTCGTAGTAAGTGAGATTGTCCTGAGCGATGCGCGACCAGTGATAGCGCTGTGCGGTTTCGTAGGCATTACGGCGCAGTTGCTCCAGGAAGGGGCGATCGCCAATTACCCGTTCCATCGCCCGCACCAGCGCCTCCGAATCGCGGCAGGGCACCACCAGTGCATCGTGATCCTCCCGAACAATTTCCAGCGGTCCCGGCGTGTTGGTGGTAATCGGCATCAGTCCACAGGCCATTGCTTCGATCAGGGCGATGCCAAACCCTTCGGAAATAGTGGGGAATAGTTTGATGTGGTGGCCCCGCAGCAGTTCTGATAGGGAGTCGTTAGGATAACGGGGAATCACCAGGACGCGATCGCGCACCTCTGGTGAAAAATCAGCGTAAACCTTCTCCTCTGGACATTCGGTTCCCAGAAAGGTGACGCTCACCTGGGGATAACGCAGCAGAATTGTGTTCAGTGCCGGGGAACCGTAGTGGACGCCTTTGCGGATGATGTAGGTGCCGACCTGGGCAATGCGAAGCGTTCCGTCCGCCGGAAGTGGATCGAGGGAGCGGTTGAGAAAAGACTGGGAGATCCCGTTGGCGATGATGTGGGCGCGATCAGGGTGGACACCCAGACGGTCAATGGCGTAGGTACGATCGCGCTGGTTCAAAAACAGCGCCAGGTCTGCCGATCGCATCGACTGAGCTGCCTCCCACAGGCGCACACTGCCCCGATAGAGCCAGTATTTCCAGCTCAGTTCCAGATTGCCGAGCTGTGCTTCCTCCAGGTATTCCTCGTGCTCAATGTGTTCCAGGCCATGACAGCGGGCGATTGTCACCGGACGGTCTGCGCCCCGACGCAGCAGCGACCAGACCCAACTGTCCCCTGTAGAAGCATCCACCACATCTAATCGGCGCGATCGCTCCTCTTTCCAGGCGCGGGTTGCCACGTATTCGGGAAAAGTCACCACCTTTGCCAGGGGATGAAACCGATCCGGCATACTGTCCAACGAAAAATACTTCGCTGTATGTCCCAGTCGTTCGTATTCCTGTACCAGTCGCCAAGTGACTCCCATTGCTCCGGCATTCACATTGCCAATATAGTGACAGCTCATCAGAATGTTCATCGGATAATTCATCGTTCGACCTCACTTCCGATTTTTTGGAATAGTAACTTCAACTTCTGAAAATGCTGTTTCACGTCAAATTTTTGTTCTACAATCTGTCTCCCTTTGATTCCCATTGCTGTTCTCAGTTCCGGGTTTTCCAGGAGTAATTGCAGGTAGTGGGCGAGGCTGGGGCGATCGCCTGGTTGCACCAGAAATCCCGTTTCGCCGTGAGAAACGATTTCAGGGATGGCGTTGTGGTGAGTGGCGAGAATCGGCAGTCCAGCAGCCATTGCTTCGATGAAGACCCAGCCAAACGGCTCCGAATAGGTGGGGAGCACGAATACGTCGGCCTGGTGGTATAGCGCCAACCATTCAGGGGTGTACGCCTGAATGTGGCGGTAGATGTGAACCTTTGGATGATCACAGGCAATGGGTGCGGTGGTAACCAGATGCAGTTCGGCGCGATCGGTAAACTGTTCCAGAAACACCTGGAGCAGATCGTCGCCTCCCTTGCGCTTGAAATCGCCCCCGATAAATAGAATCTGGAAGGGCGCTCCGACCTGACTGGCTGGAATTCGCTGGGGAATCTGTTGTAGATCAACGCCGGGATAAATCACCTGGACTTTATTTTCGTCAATCTGATAGTCCTCAATCACCGATCGCCGCGCTGCCTCTGAGAAAGATACGACTTTTGCAGCGGTCTGAAAGACTCGTTTCTCTAGAAAATTATTGGGGCCAAACGTCCATTGAAAAGCGGGATGCGTTTTTTCCCTGGATGCCTGGGCGATCGTGCGATCGATCGTCACCACTGTAGGGATTTTTGCCATCAGATCCGTCGAGAGATAGGCCAGCGGCTGCGTGTGAAAATGCAGAATATTTTGCTGGTTCAACTTCCGCAACAGCAGTCGGCGCGTCATGTAGGCGAATCCCAGTTGAATTCTCAGGAGATGCAGCGTGATGTGCTGCTCCTGCATCCATTGATTCGAGGGGCGATAGCTCAGGAGACGGTTAACGACTCGCGTTAGAAATTCTTTCTCTTCGTTGTACCAGTAGAAATCAACCCTACAGTTGTCGGATTGATTAAAGTATTGTCGCATCAACTGGCCATAGGTTTTGTGGCCCAGATATTCCTCAATGATGGACAGAACCGAAGGACACACCGTTTTTGTTTCCAACGAAATGCGTGTCCCCCACCCGTAGGGGCGAAGCATTTTCGTGAGCAACGGAACGCTTCCCCGATTCTTTACGCCGCAAATGCTTCGCCCCGAACGTTGAACGATCGCCCCACCCATTTCAACCCCCATCCCATCCATCGGAATCGGATACGAATTCGGTAGGAAAAGACCGTCCGGGTTGTTCGGGAGGGTGAAGCAGTTGCGGATAGAGGGTTGGGGCAGATGGGAGATTGTCTGCGCAACTGCTTCGCCCCTACGGGTATACCATTTATCCATGGGCGGCCACCTTCAGAACGACCTTCTCAATGCCTTCCACCATCTTTTCCATTGCGATCACCCCTCGCAGTGACGGACTGGGTGATTTCAAATAAATTGAGCTGCTGGCCTCCGTGTAGGGAGGTGGGTTCATTTTCCAGAGCAAGAATATGCACCATCCTGATTAACTCCTCACCACATCCAGTACAGGCTGCTTCACCTCCGTCTCCAAAACCTTCAGCAACGACGCCTCAATTCCATCCACCAACCGTTCAATACTGAAACCATTCACAATATGTTTGCGGCATCGTTGCCCCAGTCCAGGATTCTGATCACGCCAGTGCATCACGTTAAGCAACGTGTCTGCCAGTGCCTGCGGGTTGTTTGGCTCCACCAGATGTGCATCAAATTCGCCCGTAACCACCTCAGGAATTCCTCCAACCCGGCTGGCGATGACGGGAATCCCACTACTCATGGCTTCGATCACTACTCTGGGGCAGGGGTCAGGCCACTTACTGGGAACCACCACCACATCCGCAGCCTGATAGAGTTCGTGGGTGTTGTTGATGTGGCCCAGGAAATGAATGTGATCGCCCGCCCCCAGGTTGGTTGCTATGTCCACCAGGGACTGCTGATACTTCATCTGGTATTCAGGAGACTCCTTAAAAGTGACAGGATCAATGTGCATCAGCGGTTTCCCGGCGAGCAGCAGCTTTGCCCTGGCTCCGGCTTCCAGCATTTTTGTAAACGCCTGAATCAATACTTCCACGCCCTTGTCTCTGTCGAGTCGTCCGGCAAAGGCGATGACCCGCGTGTCGTCTGGGATATTCCACTGCGATCGCACTCCCTGTAAATCTGTCGCAGGCTTAAACTTTTCGACATCCGTTCCGTTCAGAACCACGTCAATTTTATTGTCAGCATAGCCGCACTCCATCCAGTTCCGTTTGGTTTGGTTGGAAACAGCGATGAATTTATCCACGTTTTTCAGACCCAGCCGCCGCTGACGGTTGAAGTCATATGGCGGAACTTGCAGATAGCAGACCAGCGATAGTTTGCGCAGCGTGGACAGCAGGTAGCCGTAGAAAACGGTGTGGTAGACATTACTGAACACAACGCTGTCGCGGCTGGTGGGAATTTGCAGCAGGCTGGTGAGGCTGGGTAGGAAATTAATCACGTCATCTACCCGGCGGCGATCGAAACCGTAGCTGTTGACGCGGATGGTGTGATCGCAGAACTCTTTGTACCGCTCCAGCAGATTGCCTTCCCGCTCGTAGAGCAGCGTGATTTTGTGGCCGCGTTTGGAAAGGTTCTGACAAATTTCCAGCAGGTTGAGTTCCTGCCCACCGCGCAGTGAAGTCGCTTCTTGTTCAAGTGCGATTAGATGCATGGGTGTTCTCTCCTCTGAATGAATAGATTTGATCTTCTTTGTGGCGCGGCAAAGCTCCGCTATAAAGGGATTCCCGGTCAAAATTACCTGCTCTGGCTCGGTTCGTACTGCATCTGGTGGAATTTCCACAGCTTGCCCCGCAGGTCTAACAATTCCTGGTAAGTGCCCTGCTCTACGATTTGCCCCTGCTCCAGCACCACCACCTTATCGGCGCGAATGATGGTGGAAAGACGGTGGGCGATCGCAATCACTGTTCTGCCCTCGGTCAGTGTTTCCAGGGATGCTTGAATCAACCGCTCTGAGACGGAATCCAGGGCACTGGTGGCCTCATCCAGGATTAGAATCTCTGGGTTGTGCAGCAGGGCGCGGGCGATGGCAATTCGCTGGCGCTGCCCACCAGAGAGCCGGACTCCGCGATCGCCCAACTGCGTATCGAAGCCCTCCGGTAGGTCCAGGATGAAGTCCAGCGCATTGGCCAGTCGTGCCGCTTCAATGATCTCCTTCTGGGTGGCGCTGCTACTGCCGTAGGCGATATTGTCCTGTACCGAGGCGTTGAAGATAAAAGTTTCCTGACTGACGACAGCCATTTTGTTGCGCACAGAATGGATATCAAATTGGCGGATGTCAACACCATCTAGCAGAATCCGGCCTTGAGTCGGGTCATAAAAGCGGGGGATCAGGTCTACCAGGGTCGTTTTCCCCGCACCGGAGGAACCCACGATCGCAGTCACCTGGCCCCGCTTGATCGTCAGCGTGATGTTTTGCAACACGGTGTGTTCAGCATCGTAGGCGAAATCGACGGATTCAAAAGAAATTGCCCGCCGCAGTCCTTCAAACTGACGAGTGCCGTTAATCAAATAGGGCTTGTTGTCGGTTCGCAGCAGTTCCCGGACGGTTTCAAAGGCTCCGGCAAAACTGCTAAGGGACGCCCGGTTGCCATTGATCTCATGCACCGCTGGGACAAAGCGAAACAGGATGAAGAGGAATGTCAGTAATGAAGCAGTTTGCAGCGTACCATTGGCGACAAACACCGTCAGCGCCAGTACAATCATGCTGATCAGCACGGTCGTTGCCAGTCCTTCCGCCAGGGGACGCACGATCGCCCATCCCCGTGCTGCCTTCATCGAAGCCTGCACCAGTTGTTCGCTGGCCCTGAAAAAACGTCGCCGTTCTACCTCCTGTGTGGAAAACGCCTGCACTGTGCGAATACCGCTGATTAGCTCCATCGCAATCCCGGTAAACCGAGCGCTGGCAATAGAGACATCAAAGCTGGCCTCCCGCACTCGCTGATTCAGCGTGGATAGACCGACCGCCAGCAGCGTGAAGAGCATGATGGAGATGACTGTTAATGGCCAGGATATGCGAAACATTAAGAACAAATAGACGCACAGGGTCAGCCCCTTGGTCAGCATGAAGGCCACCAGACCAAAAGCAAACTGGAGCTTCCCGATCTCGTTAGTGAGAATACTAATTAATTCACCGGAATTCGTTTTACTAAAAAAGCTTAAACTTAACGCCTGCAACTGCTCAAAGATGCGTTGCCGCAATCGATCCACTAGCTTTTGCTGCGTCAGTTCGGTGTAGATCTGGTTCAGATAGTTGAATCCTGCCCGAATCCAGGTGGAGCACAAAATCAGGGCTGATACTCGCAGCAATCGATTAGTTGGCGGTTCATTGATCCCCAGAATCCCCACATCGAACCATTCAAGTCCCGTCTGAAAGGGGGTTGCATCGGGACTGACAAGACTTTGTAAAAAGGCCAGCAGAAACCCGAAACCAAACCCCTCAAAGGCGGCGGCTCCCAAAGCGAACGAAACGGCGGCGATCGCCACCCACGGAAAATACTTAAACTCGCGCCAAATCAGGGAATTTTCAGGCTGGAATCGGACAAATCGTAGCAAATGATTCATGTTGCTCCTCTTGGTTAACTCCTCACAGGCGATCGATCGTTAATAGGCTCCAAATCCTGTCAGTACCCTGGGGATGGTTTTCAACAGAATGTCCAGATCCGTCCAGATTGACCAGTGCCGCAAGTAGCTCAAATCCTGCACACTGACGCTATGCAAATCCCGCACCGATGAACGGGCGCTTACCTGCCACATTCCAGTCACTCCCGGTAAAGCACTCAGTCGGTGCTGCATTTCCCGGGGGATTCGCAGGGCGTCGTACAGCGCCCAGGGGCGCGGTCCCACCATGCTCATATCTCCCCGCAGTACATTCAACAATTGCGGAATTTCATCCAGGCTGTACTTCCGCATCCAGGCTCCGATCGGCGTAATGCGGGGATCGTCTTCCCGCTTGTGCAATCCTGTCTGGTCACCCATCACCTGATGGTGCAGCCGTTCTGCATCTGCGACCATCGTCCGGAACTTAAAGATCCGAAACAGGCGGCCTCGTTCTCCGGTGCGCCACTGCTGGAAAAAAACGGGTCCGGGAGATTCCCATTTAATCAGCAGTGCCAGAACAAACATCAGCGGGCTAAGAAGAATTAGCAAAAGCGCAGCAAGGCCCCAATCAATCAGTCGTTTGACCCACCAGAGGAACCATTTTTTTTTCATGGGCAACTCCGGCGTATTGGGAACCTGGAGGTAAACAGTTTTGCCTACCGAGGTTGCAGCATTTGCCCAAAGTTCCAGATCGGTCTGGGACAGAGCGGCACTGAGTAACACCCGTTGGGTGGGCGATCGCCGCAGCCGCTCCACCAACCATTGGGTGTCTTCGGAAGGATGAACACAGGCGATCGTGGTAGAGAATTCTGCTAAAACGGGTGATGTAACCGGACGCACCAGAAGATGCTGCCGCCGCCATTTCAACTGATATCTGGAGGGATGTATCTCTGGCGGTTCTGGAATTGAGTGAGGATACTGTACGAATAGCGTTGTCATAACCTTAATTAGCAGTTGTAGAGGCTGTGTAAAGAACAAAGGTAAGAACCCTAAACGCTAGTGTTGAGAACACTAAATTTTTCAAGATGGGGTTTGGGGCGAAGCCTCCAAGCAGGGGCACACCCCCTACCCCCCTTGAGGGCACACCCCCTTGCAAAACTTTCGGTTTTTTTACTAGACAGGGGTGGTCGGTTGGATAACCTTCTGCATGGGGTAATAGCGCAGCCGATCCTGGGAACCGTTGGCAACAACTCCTACGACGTTGACCGGGCTGAGAGCAGAGAAAGCCTGATTCAGTTCTGCTCGTGTTACTTGTCCTATGCGTCCCAGCAGCAATGTGCCGTCGCAGAAAGAAGCGGTCAGTACGGCATCGGCGATCCCCAGAGTGGGCGGCGTGTCGAGGATGATCAGATCGTAGTTCTGCTCAAACTCCGCCAGCAGCCGACCCATTTGACCTGAACTGAGCAGCTTGACGGGATCGGCAGGAGCGGGGCCAGACGTCAGAACGGCGATTGAAATGTCGTTGTACTGGTGTGAAAGCTGGATGCCCAACTGTCGCGTATCGCTCGACCCCCGCATCAGCAGTGTGGATAGTCCCTGCTCGTTGGGCAAGCCTAATTGCTTGTGCAGACTGGGTCGGCGCAGATCCGCGTCAATTAACAGCACTCGCTTGTTGAGGCGGGCGGCACTGATGGCCAGTCCCAGCGCGATGGTGGATTTGCCTTCTCCTGCTAATGCCGATGTGATCGCCAGCGATCGCAGACCATTGGCGTTGGGTAGCAGATTCATATTCTGATAAATCAAATCCAGCGATTCCCGGAAGGGTTGCCACTGCACCAGCTCCATCGGCGAGGGCAGCAGGTCAACACGTCGGGGGAAAGGTAGAGTGAGCATGGTGGGGGAGGTTTCCAGTGGCAACTCCGGCACGATTCCCAGCAGTGGTAACGCCACCTGCTTCTTGAATTCGTCCAGAGAGTGAACCGAGTCGTCCATGCCATCCCGCACCAGCGCTGCAACGCTACCCAGCATTAAACCAGCGATCGCCCCCAACAGCAGATTTCTTGTCAAACTGGGGCCAACTCTCCCCCCCAGTTGCGGATCTTCCACCACCTGCCAGTCGAAGCCGCCCCTGGCGATCTCCAATGCGATATCCTGACGGGCTTTTAGCAGTTCTTGAAGCGTGTTGCGTCCAATTTCTACACGCGGTTGCAGTCGTCCATATTCCGCTAGCAGTGCCGGGAATTGGCGCAGTTGCCCTGATAGCGATCGCTCTGCCTCTGCCAGTCCTTGTGCCCTGGCCGTCAGTGCCGACAGATTCACCTGTGCTTCGATCAACTGGCCCGCCAGCGACAGTTCTGTTTCTCCCAGTTGGCCCTGAGACAGTAGCGCTTCGCCCTGAGTTGCCAGTGCCGAATTGCCCAGCACCCGCCGCACTTCCTGACCCAGCAGGGTGCGTTGCCGCTGCCGCTGATCCAGGAGTTGCTGCACGAAGGGGGAGCGATCGCGGAACCGCACGCGTTCCCGCTCTAGCGCCAGTTCAGTTGTCTGAATTTCGTTCAAGAGTCCCTGGAATCGGGAAGACTGGCTCAACTGGGAGGCCAGCAATGCCTGTTGCGGCGATCGCCCCAATCGCGTCTGGAGCGCCTGATACCTCGCCTGCACGCTGCGAATTTCGGCGTTGTTGTTTTGCTGGTTCTGCTGCACCTGGGTGAGGGCGTTCACCAGGGCGGTGGACTGTACTTCTGGATCAACCAGATTCTGCTGTTGACGGAACTGCTTCAGCGCGTCCTCCGCCTGCTGTACCTGGTTCTCCAGCAGGGGGATCTGCTCGTTGATAAACGCCAGTCCCTTCGTCAGGCGCTGCTGCTGTTGTTCGCGGTTGTATTCCTGATAGACCTGTTGAATAGCCCCCAGTACGCGCTGGGTTTTTTGAGGATCGCTGTCGCTGTAGAGCACCTGGAAAATTTTGGTCTTGACCTTATCTTCTTCCACCTGGGTGAGGACGAGCGATTGCCGGAGTTCATCCACTGTCATGTCGGGATACTGGGTCTGTAGCCGATCGACCGCTTTCTGTAGGAGCTGAGAACTCCGCATCTGGGTGAGCTGGGTGGAGTTGTCAATTTCAATATTGGCATCGGCAAACTGGCGCTCGGTGCTGTTACCCGTTTTGCTTTGATAATTAGGCTCCACCAGGAGCTGCATTGAACTCTGATAAATGGGTCTTTGCAGCAGTGTGTATACCGCTGAAGCGGACAGCACTCCCAGAAACACGGTCAGTAGCCAGAAGCGGCGTCGCAGCAGAACGCCAAATAGTTGCCCGTATCCGGGATCAGTGTCAGGAATTCCAATTGGGCTATAGGTCATTGCAGCGATTCCCTACCTTTAGTTAAAACGTTCGCTTGGAATGGCAATTTGTATTCGAGCGCATTCAATCAGGAGTGTTTTTCTATGTCAGAAACTGATCAATGGCGTGTTGGACTCTGTTGAAAAAGGCGGCCTCAGAGAAGTTGGCGATCGCGTGTTCACGAATCTGTTCGTAGTCCCAGTCCTGCTGCATGGCATCCATCAGCGCGGCCTGGATCGATTCCGGTGACTGCCGTTTGAACAAAATTCCCGTCTTGCCGGGGATCTGGGTGTCCAACACTCCACCCGCTCCGTAGGCGACGACGGGCGTACCGCTGGCATTGGCCTCCACGGGCACCAATCCGTAATCTTCCAGGGCTGCCACCACGACGGCCTGAGTTCTTGCCATCAGATGCATCCGTTCTTCGTCGCTGACGTGCCCCAGAAATTGGATATTTTTCAGGGCGTGAGCTTCCAGTCGTTTGCGTTCCGGGCCATCACCTGTGATGAACAGCGGTAAACCTGACCAGTTGAAGGCTTCGATGATAACGTCGGTGCGTTTGTAGCTGATCAAGCGGGTAGAGGTCAGAAAAAAGCCATCCTTCTCTGGAGAGAACGTGAACTTTTTGCTATCGATGGGAAAGTTAATGACGATCGCTGGTTTCTGATAAAGCTGCTGGATGCGATGGGCAACGGTGCTGGAGTTGGCGATATAGAGATCCGGTTCCTGAGCATATTGCAAATCCACCTGTCGCATCCACTGAAATACCTGTTCCAGTAAGAAGGAAAATTTGTGGTAGGTGCCATATTCCCGCAGGTAGGTGCGGGTATCCCAGAGGAACCGGGTGACATTGTGACAAAAGCAAATGTGCTTTGCCTCTGGCTTCTTGCGGACTGCCTTGGCAAAACTGCTGCTGCTGCTAATGATTAAGTCGTAATCGGTTAGATCCAGCGCTCGAAACGCCGGAAAGTACAGCGGAGCGAGGAGTCTAAAGTACTTTGAGGCTCCTGGGATGTGCTGCAAAAAGGTCGTTTGAACTGGGCGATCGCCCAGTTCGATGGTTCGCCTGGGATCGTATAGCGAGGTAAAAATGTCGGCTTCAGGATAATACTTGCACAGCAGCTCAAAGACTCTTTCTGCGCCTCCCTTCTGCGTCAGGTAATCGTGAACCAGTGCAACCTTCATGAATACAACCTGATGGAATGGAACAACTAAGCAGAGATTGACCCGTCCAAATCAACAGGGACGCGTCGAGTAGGAGAATCAGAAATGGTTCTCCTTCAAATGGCTCTCTGGGAAAAGTGACGATGGAATCTGGGAACTTTGCTTCGGGTAAATACGTCAACTGGCAAAAATCTGGCAATGATGCTCCTTAAGCAATGCAGCAAGGCCGACTTGATGATCAGCGGTTGCCAAAGGTGCTCTTCTCAAACGATGGAATGATTCGTAAAAGTATCTTTTCAAACTCAGCTTGCAGCTTATATCACTTGCTAGAACTGTAATCTTCTATACAACCTACCTCCTGTACCTCAAGTTGAGTTCTCAGATTTCTGTAATCAGGGTGTATTTATTTCTGTAAACGCTCACAACGATAAAAACTCCATCAGAGAAGTTCCTCCGTCTTAAGACAGATTGATTTCCCTGAAAGCTTTGGTCAAGCGGTGAGATCGACTCTACCTCAGCTCCGTTCAAACTTGCTTGCTCCAGGTTGTTCTCGAACGATTTAGCATGGTAAAAACGAGACATCCCTGTATCTTTTCAACTTTGCCTGAAAATTTAAAAGCAATTAATTATACTTTGGTGTACTTCCGCAATATCAGAAATGATTCTGACAAGTATGTCTATCCCTGTTATTCAAACATTTCCCCAGGTACAGCGCTTTGCAAGCGCGTGCGGTACAACGTTTTTATTGAGAGTTTATTGAGAGCCGTGCAAATCGTGGCTCTCAATAAAAACGTTGCTTCTATCTCAGCGCGAAGCGCTGTCTCTAAGAGCCTATCCGAATAACGAAAGCCCAAATTCTGGCAGGCGTGACGCTCCAGCGTCACGCCTGCCAGAATTTGGGCTTTCAGATAGGCTCTTACTCTCTGCCAAGTGCCTATCCGAATAACGAAAGCCCAGATTCTGAAGGGCGCGCCGCTCCAGCGGCGCGCCCTTCAGAATCTGGGCTTTCGGATAGGCTCTAAGTATGCCTGGGATTCCTGGACGAAGAACTGTCAGAATCACACCCGATCGCCCCTACCAGGGAAGCCGATCGCCCCTACCAGGGAAGCCGATCGCCATTCCACGAAAAAAACTCCCCACTGTCCCCCTCTCCCAGCCCATCGAGAACCGTCAGCAGTTGGCGCACCGTCCGGTCAACTGAAAACAGCTTCTCTGTTGGTACTCCCCGCTGAAACGGCTTTGACAGGCGAGTATCCGTTGTCCCCGGATGCAGCAGAACCACGATCGCCCTCGGACAGCTCCGCTTAAATTCGATCGCTGTTGTCTTCATCAGCATGTTCAGCGCCGCCTTCGAAGCCCGATAGCCATACCATCCACCCAGTTGATTGTCCCCAATGCTGCCCACTTTGGCGGAGATGGTGGCCAGGATGGCGCGATCGCCATGCTTCAACAACGGCTGCACATGCTTGGCCAGCAGCACTGCCCCAATACTGTTCACCTGAAAATAGCGCACCAGTTGGTCGGCGTTGAGATGGCGCAGACTTTTCTCAGGCTGCATCTCCCCATCGTGGAGCAGTCCCACGCAGTTGATCACCGTATGCAACACCTTTGTCTCTGCCTGAATCGCTTGAATGACGCCAGTAATTTGTGACTCGTCGGTGATATCGAGCGGCAAGCAGCGCAGGCGGGGATCATCGATCTCCAGCAGTTCTGCATCTGAATCGCGGTAGGTGGCGTAAAGGCGAGTGGCGCGATTTTCCTGTAAAAACTGCCGCACAAATTCCAATCCAATTCCCTGTCCCGCCCCAACAATTAATGCAGCCGTTTCTTGCACAGATTACTCCAGAATAACAAATGTGATTACCGTACTTTTCGTGCTGGTGAGAAGGTGCAGGGGTGTCCCCCCTTGAGGGGGTCAGGGGGTGTCCCCCCTTGAGGGGGCAATTGCCGCGCCATCCTTTTCGAGTTCGCAAACAAGGGAATCTACAGAAGGTACTTGAAATCCTAATCGAGTTGCTGTTGTTGATGCAGATCCGCTCCGTGTGGGGTAGATTTCAAAAACCACACTCCCCATCTCGCTCGCAAAGTGCTCTGCCCCGTGACTATGCTGATGTTTGCTGAATGACAGCCCCAGGCGTTGATAAAACATCACGGATTTCTCAATGTTCTCCAAGCGGATAACAACCAGATTTAGGTGAACTTTCCCCATGCATTCTGCCAATTCACTAAATACAATCTATCAGCTCTTTCTGAAAGATCCCCGACTTCTCGAAGAAGCTGGGGATCTGTTGGGTAAGTCCTTTGCCACTCTTGTTCCAGGTGTCTTGCCTGGAATGTAGATCGGGAGGCTCTGCCTGCTTCTTTGCAGCAGGAGGCAGAGCCTCCAGTAACCATTTCCAGGCTCCGCCTGGAAACGAGACACCTGCGTAGTTTGTTGGCGCGGGCGAAGCCCGCGCCACTCGCAAAATTGGGATAAACCCTATCAGTCGGCCTCATCCGATTCAAGATCAAACCCATAAAAAAGCTAAAGATTACAAATATCGGTAAGCAGGACGACTTCACTTACAGGAGAGACTGGCTAGAATCGATAGCAAGCGACTTGTGAGGAAACTTTAATGACTGACACAAATCGGGATTTGATGGGATTGAAGCGCACCGATAGTATGCTGTCGGTGACGGTTTCGGGTGTGCTGATTATCGGTGCGATCGCTGGACTGGTTATCTGGGCGTTGCAGACCGCTTACAATTTCTCCTGAAGCGACCCTGCTTCGGGATCTTCGATGCTGGGCAGAGCGCGTTTGCCCAGATCTTGCATCTTCACCAGGAGAAACCCCAAACTCGAAAGTTGCGTGCGCTTCGCGCACGCAACTTTCGAGTTTGGGGTTTGGTGCAGAATGGGAGCGAGAGACATTTACCCAAAAACCCGACGGAAGCCCAGATAGCCGATTCCCAGCAGCAGAGCCAGAATGAAGAGAAACGTGCTGAGGGGCAGATACGAGAAAAAGACAATGTAAACCCTGGACATCACCCACGACAGAGCCAGATAGACGGCTCCCATCAAAACCAGCCCCTGGAGCGTTCGAAAAGCAGGGATCGTATCCAGAGGGATGCGCAATCGAGCCAGCCAGATGGAGACGATCAGGTGGTAAGCGGGGAGGAACAGCAAAACCATGTTTGCCTGTTTGACCACCATCTGAAGGCCGCCTGTATTGAGCGCATAGGCCAGGTAACCAATGAGCATCAGCAGGCTTACCACCGATAGGGACAGGTTCACACTCAGAACGATGGGTTCCTCCTTGCGTCCGGGGATTGCGTAGCAGATCAGATAGGATATCCACGGAGTCGCCAGCATCAGCAGAATCAGGGGAACGCTGTTGTCGGCGATCGCACGGTACAAGTCTTCAAGCGTCATGGGCAATACCTGTCAATACAGACTCCTGTCAATACAGTCTTCATTGAGAGCCTATCCGAAAACGGAAATTTTGGCAGGGGCGACGCTACGGCGTCGCCCCTGCCAAAATTTCCGTTTTCGTTATTTGGATAGTCACTATTACTCCGGCAACTTTAAACAATGCGAAATTGAACCGATCCCTCGTAGGATGGGCAAAGGACGGCAGTCCGTGCCCATCTATCCCGAAATTGAGTGATGGGCATATTTTGCGTTGCCCTGGACTTTTGACTAAATTGCGTCGATTTTACTTGAAACGCTGACTGCGTCAGCGTTTCAAGGAAAATCGACGCAAAAATTAAGTTTGCCACGAAACGCTCTCGCAGAGAGCGTTTCGTGGTGGTATAGGAGAAATAGTCAAAACTCCAGTGACTGAGAACGAGTGCATCCCAGGGTAGCCCAAAGTTGCACGTTGGGTTATTTATTCTGCCTTGACATGCGGAATCGGGATCTGCAAAGATGTAGTATTATCGTGTTACAATTTGTAGTCTGTTTGCTTGCACTAGAGGAACAATTCCTGAAAAGTGGGAGAAGCCTGGGCTGTCTACCTTTCCAGGAATACAGCGGTTTTTACGCTGGTGAAGTACAGAGGGTGGGGATTGCCCCACGTAGGGCGTCTCCCTGCACCCCTCATTTACGTCCCTTAGTTGCCCTGAAAAAAGGCTGTAAGTCAGGAGGTGAGAATCTTGGCAAAGCTTCGAGATATTGTAGATTATTTTGCGGAATATCGGGCGCTATCTATCTTCAGCATTGCGACCACCAGTTTGATGCAGATTGTTGATCTGGCGGTTCCCTATGCCACCGGGCAACTGTTGAACGTCCTGTCCAATCAACCGATGGACGCGCCGCTGCAACGCTGGGTTGATCAACTGGCGGAAGCGGGGGGCAGCGATCGCAAACTGCTGTCCGTGGGAGTACTGCTCGGCATCATCTTTCTGGTGACGGTGGTGCGATCGCCGATTCAGCCCTGGCTGAGCGACTGGTTCCACTGGGATATTGCGTTTCGAAGTCGGCGCGACCATACCAAAGAAGCGATTACGAAAGTTCTGACCCTGCCGCTGGAGTTCTTCGACGAGAACAACGCTGGACGGGTGGGAGGCCGGATTGCCAGGGGTTTATCTAACCATACCTGGTCCTATCCAGAGATTGCGGGACAGATGATTCCAAAAATCCTGCGCGTCGTGGGCATTTTTGTGATCATTCTGCTGATTGATTGGCGAATTGCGCTGCTGTTTCTGGTGTCGTTTATTGTGATTCTGACCTTCACAACCCGACGCCTGAAGAAACTGACCGACCAGGAAGAAATGCTGGATCGGTACATGGAAAGCACCGAAAGCCGTACCTCAGAAATCATCACGAACATCAAAACCGTGAAGGCATTTGCCACTGAGGAGAAGGAGCTGAAGCGTCAGGAAACACGACTCAACCGTGAGTTAACGTTCCTCGACTATCGCATCCACAAAGGCTATACCGTGCTGTTCTCGTGGCAGCAAATGGTGATTCAATCCTCCGTATTTCTGGTGTTGCTGCTGACATTATGGGCAACGTTGCGGGGACAGATTTCCCTGGGTCATTTTATTACCACACTGACGGTTTCCAGCATGGCCTATTCCGAGCTGGATCCGATCAGTAACCTGGCCCAGGTCTTCGCCCAGCGCTATGCCTCCATGAAGCATCTGCATGAGTTCCTGCAACTCCCCAATGGGGCAGACGCAGCCAGTCTGGAGGATTCGCCCGATGCAGTGCGCCACTACGAGTTCACCGGGAAGCTGCATTTTGAGAACCTGGGCTTCGGCTACGACGAAAATCGTCCGGTGCTTCAGGACATCTCGCTGCTGATTCACCCCAAACAAACCGTAGCGCTGGTGGGCCGCTCTGGCTCTGGTAAGTCCACCCTGGTAAAACTCCTGTTCCGTTACTTTGAACCCCAGCAGGGGCGCATTCTGATTGATGGTCAGGACATCCGCAGTCTGGACGTGACGGGCTACCGGAAACGGCTGGCGATCGTTCACCAGGAGGTCGATGTGTTTAACGGCACCCTGCTGTCAAACCTCACTTACGGCAATCCCCACGCCACCCGCGAGATGGTTGCAGAAGCCTGTGCGATCGCCCGCGTAGACGAATTCATTCACCAGCTCCCCAACGGCTACGCCACCGTGGTGGGAGAACGGGGAGTGCGCCTCTCCGGAGGTCAACGTCAGCGCCTCGGCATCGCCCGCGCCCTGCTGGTGAACCCGGATGTGCTGGTGTTTGATGAGGCGACCTCCAGCCTCGACTACGAATCAGAGCGATCGATCCAGTTGGCAATGCGCAGTATTCTCGGTACTCGCACCACGCTGATCATTGCTCACCGCCTCAGCACCGTGCGCGAGGCCGATAAGATCGTTGTGCTGGATAAAGGCCGCATTGTGGAGGTTGGAAACCACGAGGAACTGCTGAGTCAGGGTGGTATCTATCAGCGGCTGCACGCCCTCCAGGAAACGGGGGAACTGCTGGCCTAAAGAAAGGAGCCACACCTTGTGCGGCTCCTCAAAAAGCCCAAAAATGATGCGGGGGAGGGGCAATTGCCCCTCCCCCGCATCATTTTTGGGCTTTTAACAAAACCTAAGGTAAACCAATCACCACGCCCCAGAAATTCTCCTTGAATTTTGCCTCTGTCACATCTACTCGCATCATGCGCCCCCAGGTGTAGACATCAAAGGCAACACGACCGTTTCGCAGCGAGGAGTTTCCCAGCAAGGCCACCCAGTGATTTGGCAGATTCATTGCTGTCAGTTTCCACTCCGTTGAAGCAGCGGTACCCAGCAAACCCTGAGCATTGACTAACGGAAAAGCAACGCCACCAAGAATGGTGCTGTTGATGGCATCGCGAATAGATCGCAACCCGCCCTGTTCTAAGGTTCGATTATAAATAATTTGATTGAAGCCCAGTAGTTCTTTGATCCAACCTTTCACTTCCCACGAGTAGCTCATGCCGCTGAGGTTGCGGATAAATTCTGGTGCATTCGGCTCGACTGGAAAAATCAGACTTTCCGCATCACGCAGGGTTGCCAGGACCATCCAGTCTACCTGTCCCATGCGCAACTCGCCCCGGCTGGCTCGACGCAGGCGATCGCTGGCCCAAATCTGCTTGCTCTGTGTTTTCAGATATCCCAGCTCAAACAGACTGCGGCAAAACCGTACATAGCGCACAGGCTGCTTTCGCACCAGTTCAAACAGTACTGATGTGGGACCACAAAAAGGCTGCTGTCCCTGGTTAATCTTCAAAGGGTTCTGGACGCGATCGCGCATCTCCGCCAGTATGGTTTTCTTATCCAGGGTCTGCCAGACACCGGGGGCTGGAGATTGCTCGAAAGTGGCGATCGCCATCAGTGCTTCCTGTTGAGCGCCAGGTTTTGGGGATCGGAGTGCAGGTGGTGTCATCGGAGGTTCAGAACGAAGGGCAGTTGTATCCTGATACAAAGCGTCCGCCAGAAATTACGCAGATGGATCCGGGTTGAGTGATAAGCCTCATATCATGCGGCAAAGCCATCTCCGACTGCAATAAAAACTTTAGTATTTCACCTCAAAGCTCGCTACAATCCCAACGTTCCCCTCACATCCGCGTTCATCTGCGCCCCCATGACCCAATCCCCCCGTTTCACCGACATCCAGACCCACTGGGCACGCCCCTTCATCGAAAGTCTTGCCCAGCGCGGCATCATCCGGGGATTTGAAGACGGCACCTTTCGCCCCAATCAACCCATCACCCGCGCCGAATTTGCCGCCATCCTCCGCAGCGCCTTCACCGTTCCCCCCCTGCGTCCCTACGTGCCTTACGTCGATGTCCCCGCTGACTTCTGGGCCGCTACCGCCATTCGGTGGGCCTACGAAACTGGATTTCTGTCGGGCTATCCCAATCGGGAGTTTCGCCCCACAGAGCCAATTCCACGGTTCCAGACCTGGGTGGCGCTGGTGGGGGGATTGGGCATGATCGCTTCGGGGCAGGCCCCCCTGTCAGAATTGTTTCGAGATGCAGCCGAAATTCCGTCCTGGGCCAGGAGTGCGATCGCCACCGCCACCGAAGCCGGAATTATCGCTAATCACCCCGATCGCACACTCCTGCGGCCACAGCCGCCTGCAACTCGGGGCGAGGTGGCCAGCTTTATCTACCAGAGTCTGGTCTATCTGGGGCAGGCACCCCCGATCGCCTCTGAGTGGATTGTGCGCTGGGTGCGGCTGGCCCAGGTCGCTCATCGTCGAGAATTTCGTGCGGCCTGGGTGGCGATTGTATGGAATATTGACTTTCCCAGCACGCGCAGTTTGACCACGCAGCAACAGCAGACTGAGCTGATCACGATTCTCGACCAGCTCCAGGCCATGAACTTTAATGCGGTGATTTTGCAGGTGCGTCCAGAGGGCGATACCTTGAACAATTCTGCGCTGGAACCGTGGAGCTTCTGGCTGACGGGCACTCAGGGAAGATCACCCAACCCGGCCTACGATCCGTTGCAGTTTGCGATCGCCCAGTGCCGTCAGCGCAATCTGGAAATCCACGCCTGGTTCAACCCCTACCGCGCCCGCACGTCACGTCAGACGGTGAATGTTGCGCCCCACATAGCGGCAACGAACCCGGAGGTGGTCTACCCCTGGGGCAATCAGTTGTGGATGGACCCCGGCGCACAGGTGGTTCAGGACCGGACGTATGCCGTGATTATGGATGTGCTGCGTCGCTACGATGTGGACGGCATTCACCTGGATGATTATTTCTACCCCTACCCCATCTCAGGTCAAACCTTCCCCGATGCGGCGACCTATCAGCGCTACCGGGCCAGTGGCGGTACCCTGTCGCTCAACGACTGGCGACGCGATAACGTCAACCGTATGGTGCAGCGCCTTGCAGCCGGAATTCGTGCCGCTAAACCCCAGGTGAAGTTTGGCATCAGCCCCTTCGGTATCTATCGCCCCGGACAGCCCCCACAAATTCAGGGACTCGATGCCTACAACCAACTGTTTGCCGATGCGCTGCTGTGGTTACAACAGGGCTGGGTAGACTACCTCGCCCCACAGCTCTACTGGCGTATCGACCCGCCTGCCCAGAGCTACCCGGTTTTGCTCAACTGGTGGGCCGACAACAATCCCCAGCGGCGGCACATCTACGCCGGAAATAACCTGTCCCAACTGGACGGAAAAGCCTGGGATTTGACTGAAATTGAGCGACAGGTCGCCATTACTCGTGGCCTGGAACCCAAACTGGCGCTGGGTAATATCTTCTACAGCGCAAAGGCGTTTCTGACCAATCGTGAGAGAATCCGCGATCGCTTCCAAACCGAAACCTATCGCACCCTGGCCCTTCCTCCCACCATGCCCTGGATGCGTACCACCCCTCCGACGCCACCGCAGAATGTGCGATCGCGCAACGGCAAACTGAGCTGGAGCGCCACCCCCAACACCCGTTCCTATACGCTCTACCAGCAATCGGGAACCACCTGGACGCTGCGTCAAGTTCTCCCCGCCGCGATCACCGACCTGCCCCTGCAACCCGGTACCTATGCCCTTGCGACTGTCGATCGTCTGGCGAATGAAAGCGCGGGTGTCATCGTAGAGGTGAAGTAGAGAGAGTTCCCTGAGCGGAGCCGAAAGTTCCCTGAGCCGAATTGGGAGTTCCCTGAGCGGAACCGGGAGTTCCCTGAGCGGAGCCGAAGGGAACGGCGCTATCTACCACACGCCTCCCCCACTTTCTTTCCATATGTTGTACCCCTCCAGTTCATCTGGAAGTACAGCCTCAATGAAAATCAGCTCCGGATCGCTGTTCCAGAACATCTCCGGATTCACTGGTAAATGACCAATGAATAGTGTTCCATCGTCAAAATCGTCCTCCAGCGACTCTAATACGCTGTCCAGTTGCAGCATTTCATCCTCAGGCTCAGGATTGATGTCCAGGTCAACATTGGTGTTCTGCTGGAGCTTCAGTTCTTCGATGAACTGCCTCGCCTCTGCTTCGCTGGGGCGCGATTCAAAAGCAGCGCCCAATTCGCAGACGTGGATGGCTTGCTCGTCGTATACCAGCACTTTCCACAGCCCATAAACACCCTCGAATGCCTGGGCAACCGAGTAGATACCACCCGCCTCCAGTGGTACTTCTGGCAGCACGTTGAATTGGATGCTCTGAACAATTTCCTCACATTCCGTCAACACGGTGGAGGAAAGGTTGTCAGCGATCGCATACCCAAATGACACAAACGCCAGGTTGATGCCGTCGGAGATGTACCACACCCTGATCATTTCTTGATTTTCAGGGGCGATCGCGTTACCAGCCGCAAAGGTTCGTCCATTGACCTGGCTCACGGTAGCCTCAAGCGGCTCCTGCCCGTAGGTCCCCTGCATATACTCCTGAAGCGCATCTTGAAGCGACTCTTCTGAGTAGGAGGGTCGTGGCCCACCCCGGTAGAGCTGAACCGAGAACGCCAGCGTTAAGGGCAGACCCTCTCGATATACCGTATTTTCTTTGCCCAGTAGAACGGGAGCCTGAACGTCTGGAATGCCCAGTTCTTCTGGAGGGATATGCCGCCATCCCTCAGGAACGGAGAGCTGGAGTTTTTCGAAGGTGAGATGCTGCATCGGATTTGAGAGCGATTGCAAGATTCATTCTGCTACAGAAATGAGCGGAATTGGGTATTTGCTTTCACCTCGTTTCCACGCTCTGACTCCTGCTTAACAATGGAGGCAGAGCCTCCGGTTTGCATTCCACGCCGGAGGCATGGAACGAGGATAGGCATCTGGAGGTTCTGACTCCTGCTTAACAATGGAGGCAGAGCCTCCGGTTTGCATTCCACGCCGGA
>CAZVXA010000005.1:69537-71674 GCA_964630955.1 uncultured bacterium
GGCATGGAACGAGGGTGACGGCATGGAACGAGGATAACGAAAGGAAATTAAAGAATACGGTGGATACGAAAGAACAGGAGGGTGAACCGTACCTGTGAAACGATCGCCTTCGGAAAACCCTAAGTATCGAGTGCGGCTCTCATCCACCGGGACGCAATCCAGTACAGGAGAATCGACGTGTGAGAAGTGCGGACGGGAAGAAAAACCAATGGCCGACTTCTTCATACCCTCCTCGTTCAATCAGGAATTGGTTCCATGCAGACCAGCACCCGTTCACACTCGGAATACAGCAAGTTTGTTCAGCAAATTAAAGATGGCCAGGTGCAGCAGGTCACCTTCAGGGGCGACTATCCCACCATCAGCAGCACTGCCTACCGCATCGAATACACCCTCAAACCAGAATTCGGCGGTTATCGCCACACGACCACCGCCCTGGGATCGACCGACGAGCTGATGATGCTCCTGCGGGAACAGGGCGTGGATGTGATTACGCCCAATCCGTCTGCCGGAAATGTGGGCGGCATTATGGGATTGATCCTGACGTTAGGCGCACTGGTGGGAACCTTCGTCTGGCTGGCCCGATCGGGGAATGCAGGCAGCGTTGGCGTTGGCATGAATGTCGGTAAGAGTAACGCACGGGTGTACAACCAGGGGAAAACGGGAACCACGTTTGCGGATGTCGCGGGTGTAGATGAAGCGAAACAGGAACTACAGGAAATTGTGGACTTCCTGGCGAATAGTGAGAAGTACCACAGAATTGGTGCAAAAATTCCCAAAGGGGTATTACTGGTTGGCCCTCCGGGGACGGGAAAAACCCTTCTGGCAAAGGCGATCGCCGGAGAAGCGGGTGTCCCCTTCCTGAGTATGTCGGGTTCTGAGTTTGTCGAACTGTACGTGGGCGTCGGTGCAGCGCGGGTGCGCGACCTATTTGGCCGCGCCAAGCGTCAGGCTCCCTGCATTATTTTTATTGATGAACTGGATGCCATCGGCAAAACGCGCGGCAACAATCCCAACAACAACAACGAAGAGCGGGAGCAAACGCTGAACCAACTGCTGACCGAGATGGATGGCTTTGACGGCAACGATGGCGTGATTGTGGTTGCGGCTACGAACCGTCCCGAAACCCTCGACCCGGCGCTGCGTCGTCCCGGACGGTTTGACCGCCAGGTGTTAGTTGATCGCCCCGACAAGAGCGGTCGTCTGCAAATTCTGAAAGTCCACGCCCGTCCCGTAATTTTGGGTGAAGATGTCAATCTGGAGGCGATCGCTGCTCAAACCGCAGGCTTTTCAGGTGCAGACCTGGCCAACCTGGTGAACGAAGCCGCCCTGATGGCTGCCCGCAACAATCGGCAGGCTGTCCTGATGGCCGACTTCCATGAAGCGATCGAACGGGTGATTGCTGGCCTGGAGAAGCGCTCTCGCGTCCTCACCCCCCTGGAGCGGCAAACGGTGGCCTATCACGAAGTCGGTCATGCCCTCGTCGGTGCGCTGATGCCCGGTAACAGCAAGGTGTCCAAAATTTCCATTGTGCCCCGTGGACTGGGCGCGCTGGGCTACACAATGCAAACTCCAGAGAGCGATCGCTTCCTGCTGCTGGAAGATGAACTGCGGGGACAGTTAGCGACCTTACTGGGCGGGCGATCAGCGGAGGAAATTGTGTTCGGCAGGGTGTCCACGGGAGCCAGCGACGATATCCAGAAGGCCACCGATCTGGCAGAACGCGCCGTTACCCAGTACGGCATGAGCGCCACCCTCGGCCCTGTAGCTTTTGCGAAGAACGGAGCACAATTTCTGGACGGTGACAGCACCCGACGGGCAATCAGCGCTGAGGTGGCATCAGAGATCGATCGTCAGGTGAAGCAAACGATTGACCAGGCGCATGAGATGGCGATCGCCATTCTAAAGCTGAACCGTGAACTGCTGGAATCCACCACTCAGATTCTCCTTGAGAAAGAAGTGTTGGAGGGAGAAACGCTGCAAGCAATTCTATCTCAGGTGAAAGCACCCGAAGGATTGCAGACCTGGTTGACGAAGGGTTAATCGAGTGCATCCCAGTTTTGGGGGGGGGGGGGGGGGGGGGGCGCCCCGCCCCAAAAAGGGGTTTGGAAATTTAAGAAGGGGGGGGGTTTTTGGGGGG
>CAZVXA010000006.1:0-67405 GCA_964630955.1 uncultured bacterium
ATTTTTTGCGTGGGCGGGGAACGACGTTCCCCGCCCACTCAAAAAATGGGGTTTACTTGTCACAGCCAGTTACCCACCAGCACGTAGGGTGCCCAGTAGCGCGGTGTCCGGTAGCTGGGGTTGCGCAGGAGCGTGAGCTGTGCCCGTCGGAGTGCTTCGGCTTTGGACAGATTCCCCTTGACCAGTTCCCGGTAAAACTCCCCAATCAAACGGGCACCCGACTCATCATCCAGACTCCACAGTGAGGCCAGTGTACTGCGTGCCCCCGCTCTCACCGCTACCCCCGCCAGCCCCAGCGCCGCTCGTGCGTCTCCGGCAGCGGTTTCACAGGCGCTCAGCACCAGCAGTTCGATCGCCTCTCCGGTATCCCCTTCAGCAGTTCGCAGTAGCGCCGCCAGCTCATTCACCGTGATTCGTTTGTCCCATGCCAGCACAAAAGTTTCCTCTGCGTTCGAGCTGAATTGGCCGTGGGTGGCCAGATGCACCACCGAGAAAGGGAGTGCATCAATTTGCTGTTCCAGCGTTGAACTGGTAAATGACTGATTCAGCAGTACCCGACTGGGCACCTCTGCTTTAATTTCCTCCACTTCGCGGGCCACATTGGGCAGTGCCGCAAAGCCATCCCGTGCTTCAGTCAAACCACCCACCAGTGCTTCCAGTCTGGTTTGCGTCAGCGCACGGGGATTGACCAGTTGCAATCCGGGGGCCAGGGCAACGGTAAATTGCTCGATCAAATACTGGTTACCGTCGTATAGTGCAGCAACAGGGACGTTACGCAAAGCGCCATCCAGAACAAATACCAGCGTTTTAACCTGTTGGACATCGGCCAGCAGAGGGCGGATCAGCCAATCGTAGACCTGTTGGCCGAGCTGCTGACCTTCGGGGGCCAGGAAGGGTTGCTCAAGCTGCGATCGCAACTCATCCAGCGTCTTCTCCACCGTCTCACGCGGCACCGAAACGGTGTACTGTCGCAGGGGTTGCTGGGGCAGACTGAGAATCACTTCCAGCCGATCTGCCAGAATGATGGGATAAATCACCGCTGATGCCGTCTGGTCGATCTGATCGATGGCAACCGTCTGATCGTTCAGGCAGGCGGTGCGAAAAAAATTATCCAGTTCGGCCACCTGGAGCGACTCGATCACCTGTCGCGCTTGTTTTAACTGCCCCTGACTCACTTCCTGATCCGGTTCCCGACGCAGCAGCAGTTCCACCAGCTCCCGGTACACTGGCTCCACGCTTTCTCGAAACGAGAATTGCAGGTCTGGATTGGCGGCGACTAAATCACTGCGAATGGCCTGGAGGGTTTGAAAAGCGGCGGTGTAGGCACTGGTGGCATCTGCCAGCTTGCCCTGGGCCTTGAGGACCCGCCCCAGTTGCCACTGCCACTGATAGGCAATGTCCGGGGCACTAATCGCCTGTGCCATCATCAGCGCCTGTTCAGTCAGTTGCTGAGCCTCCTGGGGCTGCTGCGTTTGTTCGTAGAGGTTGCCCAGATTACCGAGGGCATAGGCTTCAGCACGGCGATCGCCCAAACTCTGAGCCTGCTGCACTGCAACTGCCAGCACCTGAGCCGCCTGTTGAAACAGCGTCGCATCGGTCGCTTTTGCCAGCTTTGCCAGGTTTCGAGCCAGGTTAATTTGGGCAAAGACTGCTGCCCGATTAGCAGGCAGGGATTCTACCTGAGACAGAACTACTGGCAGCAGGGCTTTCGCCTCAGACAACCGCTTTAACTCCAGCAATACACTGAACTGATTAATCCTTGCCTGGGCGCGGGTGATAGGAACACCAACCTGGGCAGCTCGTTGATAGAAGGCAATTGCCCCATCCATCTCTTTCTGACTGTGGGCGGTATTGCCCAGACTGATCAGAACGGCGCTGAGCGCTTGGGAGAGCGTTTGCTCAGTTCCTTGCAGGGGTAATCGCTCCAGCAAACTGAGGCTTTGCTGTAAGACGCGGCGTGCGTTTGGCAGGTCCCCCAGCAGCAGCAGCACGTTGCCCAGGCTACGCAATCCAGTTGCTTTGAGTTCCGAATCCGGCTGCTGTTGCAGAGATTGTTCGACCTGAGCCAGGGTTTGACGGGCACGCAAAAATAGCCCTAAAGCTTGCTGTGCCTGTGCCTGGTTGATCAGGCTCCCCAGTCTTCGCTGGTGGTCTCCGGCTGCTTCATAGGCGGCTGTGGCTTGCTGCCAGGTGGTGAGGGCCTGTTCCGTTTGTCCCTGGGCGAATTGGAGGCTCCCCTGTGTGTTCAGCGCCTGTCCAAGAATGATGCGGGTATCGGTATTGCGCGGCTGCTGTTGGAGAAGGTTCAGGCTTTGGGTAATCGTCCGGGTTGCTGCTGTCCAGTTGCCCAGTTGTTGGTGTGCCAGACTGAGGTAGCTGAGCGTTAATGCTCGATTGAGGGGATCTGCTTGTGAATGGGCGGTGAGTACAGACTGCCAGCGGGCGATCGCCTCCATCAACCGCCCTGACTGGTACAGTTCCCGTCCCTGCTGTATCAAATGTTGCGTCGAATAATTTTGATCAACCTCGGATGCGGCAGTATTGGCAGAGGTGGCTACCTGGGCCTTGCCGATATGCGCGGGTGAGTGCGAATGATTGTGCGCGCCTCCGTGAGCTGAAGCAGGCAGTATAAAACTGTGACCGCAAGCAAGCAGACAAGCTAAGCTGACCCTGAGGATAAACTTCTTTACCGAGATAGCGCTTCTACCCATCTGTCTACACCCGAAGTTTGTCACAAATTATAGTGAGGAAAAGCGGCGCTGAGTATCTGTTTAGGGTTTTCGGATTCCTGCCTGGGCGTCGTCCAGGCAGGCATCTGAAAACCTTATTTAAGCTCAGATCTTGCACCAGAACCCAAAACCCCGATTCTGCTGCCGCGAAGCGGCAGCAGAATCGGGGTTTTGGGTTTTCTTTGGGCAAGGTGCAAGATGTCAGTAAGCGTTTCTTGCGTGCCCCTGCGGCGCAGGGGCACGCAAGAAACGCTAGTTGCATACGGCGCTCAGCGCCGCTTTTAGCTGTCTTGAATGAAAAAGAAATCTTTAAAGAATGTGGCAGCAAACAAAATTTTTACAAAAGGGACTTATTTTTATTCTGGATTTGAGAAATTTTGGCTCTCCACGACTTTGTGTGAAAACCCCTCATAGTAATACCTGGAACCCTTGATTTTGTGTGGGTGCACGCAGTGCATCCACACAAAATTGTGGGGAGCCAGAATTTTTATAGACGGTTTCAACACTACCGTTCGGTTCATCGAGAGGAAGTATGACCGCAACTGATACTTATGCCCCAGTTCAAACTACTTTTCCTTCTACCCCGATTCAGATTCGTGACCTGACAAAAACCTACTCCAACGGATACAAGGCCCTAAATGGTGTGAACCTGGACATCCCGATGGGGATGTTTGGCTTGCTGGGGCCGAACGGAGCTGGGAAGTCCAGCCTGATGCGGACGATCGCCACACTCCAGGAAGCCGATCCAGGCGGCACAATTCAGTGGGGCGACATCAACGTCCTGGAGGACAAAGTTCGGGTGCGCCAGGTGTTGGGCTATCTACCGCAATACTTTGGGGTATATCCCGGTGTTTCAGCCGAGAGCCTGCTGGATCACTTTGCAGCGTTGAAGGGCATTACCAACGGCAAAGAGCGGAAAGCGTTGGTCAAGCATTTGCTGCAACAGGTGAATTTGTATGAAGCGCGCGATCGCGCCGTCAGTGGTTTCTCCGGTGGGATGCGGCAGCGGTTTGGCATTGCCCAGGCGCTTCTGGGCGATCCGCGTCTGGTGATTGTAGACGAACCCACCGCTGGCCTTGACCCGGCTGAACGGGTGCGCTTCCTCAACCTGCTGAGCGAAATCTCGGAACGGGCCGCCATCATTCTCTCGACCCACATTGTGGAGGATGTGAGTGAGTTGTGCCCTCAAATGGCAATCCTCATCTCAGGATCAATTCGTGCCACCGGACAACCGATGGAACTGATGCAGCAGCTTTCTGGTAAGGTCTGGCGAATTCGGCTGAAGCGCGATGAACTGCCCACCTACGAGGAGAACTATCAGGTGTTGTCTACCCGCTTCTTCATGGGTGACATCATTGCGCGAATTTACAGCGAGTCTGATCCCGGTGCAGGTTTTGAAACCGTTGAACCGAATTTAGAAGATGTCTACTTCTGCGTGATGAAGAAGATCCCTGCATTGCGGCCAAACAGCGCGGCTATACCTCCCATTCCTGCTCGTCAGGAAGCGTAGTAACTTGTCAAGTTAAATTTTGCAGGTTGGTGTTGAGCGATAGCGAAACCCAACAACCCTAAGTATCCTTACAAAATTAAAACCCATCACTTTTTTGGGAAGGCGCGGCTCATCTGCGCCTTCCCAAAAAAGTTACTCAGGCAATAGGTGTTGTGCTACCTGCAACAACGGTGTGGGGGACGGGGCAACTTCCGCACCCTGAACTTTCCCATTCCTGTTTACGAAAACCCCCCGCGCCGGGAAAAGAAGATCACTTGAAGGAAAACTTCTAGGACAGCGACGCTATTCGACTATGACGACTCACCCATCCACCCATCCACCCATCCACTCATCCACCCAAAGCCCCTTGCAACCCATCTGGGAAATCATCCGGTTTGAGCTTCAGGAAAGTCTTCGCACCCGCTTTGTGCTGCTTGCCTTCGCATTTTTCTTTATGGTGGGCTTGTTGACAATTCTGTTGAATGCTTCAGATCTACCCATCTTTACTTTCATGCGAGACGGTTTGGGGGGGACAACCAAACCGGGAGAACTGGTGCCCTACGGGAACGCACCTCTGAAGATTATGGAGAACCTTGGTTCCGCCTCCATATTTTTGGTGCTGATCGTGATCGGGATTTTTGCCGATCGCGCCACCAAGGACTTTGCCAACAATATCGATGGGCTGCTGTTTACCTCTCCTCTGAAGGAATGGCAGTTTGTTGCGGGGCGGTTTCTGGCCAGTTTTCTGATCAGTTTACTCATTTCTCTGGGTGTGGCAGTGGGAATGCTGGCGGGGTTAGCGTTTCCCTGGATGGACCCAAATCGGATTGGCCCGTTTAATCTCCTGAGTTATATCCAGCCCTATCTGTATCTGGTCATTCCCAACATCCTGATTTTTGGTATGTTCAGCTTTGCGATCGGGCTGCTGACTCGTCGGACGCTGGCCAGTTACCTGGGGCTGGTGGGCATCTGGGTGTTTGGAGGAATTCTGGATAGCCTCCTCAACGCATTTCAGCTCGACCCATTTTTTACTGTTTTGGTGAATCCCTTTGGGGTAAATACCATTCCTTATGCAGTGCGATTCTGGACCAAGGTGCAGCAGAATACCCTGAATGTGCCGTTTGCACCCGTCATCTGGTTGTCTCGCCTGTTTTATCTGGGTCTAAGTGCAGCTTTGTTGGCCTGGGTGTTGCGGCGGTTTAGTTTTTCGGGACCCGCCTCCAGTTCGAGTTCCCGCCTGGAAAAATTGCTGGACTGGGCAGAGCGGCGATTGATGTTCTGGAAGTCGTCATCGAAGTCTGGACAGGGGGCTGCAGCAGAAAATCTCAAAGTTGAGGAAGGGCTATCACAGCAGCCGACTGCCCATCTGCACTATGGAACGGGTGCTCAGCTTCGTCATATCTGGCGCATTGCCGTGATGGAGTTGCAACGCCTGATTGGGAACCCTCTGGTGCTGGGAGTTCTGGCGATCGCCATTGTGGTTCTGGTCGTTGGGATAGTCTCCGGCGTTGTGAATGCCCCCCAGGGGGCAATGCTTCCCGCAACCGCATTTGTCCTTGAGCTGGTGAATAGCCTTGTAAGATTCTTAGCCCCACTGTTGATCATTTTCCTGGCGGGTGATCTGGTGTGGCGAGAACGGGAGGTGAAGGTCGATCCCCTGAGTGACCCGCTGCCGGTTCGGAGTTGGGTGGTCGTGGTTGGGAAAATGCTGGCGCTGGTGCTGATCCTGGCGATGACGCTGGTGTTGCTGGCGCTGGGGGGCGTGATCGCTCAAACTCTGAATAACTACACGAATTACGATTTCGGCGCTTATGGCGTGGGTCTGGTCACCATTACCCTGGTGGATCTGCTGTTAATCAGCGTTCTGACGATCACGATTCAGGTGCTGGTGAACCAGAAGTTTCTCGGTTATTTCCTCTCGGCTGCCGTCATCCTCGGACTGGGGTTTGCCGGACGTTCTCCCACATTTAAGAGTTTCCGGCTGCTGCAATACGGGTATAAGCCCGATTATTACTACGGTGACATGAACGGCTTTGGGCGGATGCTGGAGCCGGTCCGCTGGTTTCAGGGATACTGGTTGGCGATCGCCCTGCTGCTGATCTGCGTTTCTGCTCTGTTCTGGGTGCGCGGTGTGGATACGGACCCTAAAGCACGCTGGCGCATTGCCCGTCAACGGTTTAGCCGACCCGTGCAGACAGTGATGGCGTTGAGTGCGATCGCAGCCCTCTGTCTGGGGGGGTGGATTTTCTATAACACCCACCTGTTGCACTCGGAGTCGGTTCCTGCCACTCAGGCTATCCCTTACGAAAAAGCCTATGGTCGGCTGATCGATGCCCAGCCTAAAATTACTGCCACTGACCTGCAAGGCGATCTGTATCCAGAAGACTCCCGCTTTGCGCTGCGGGGCACTTATACCCTGGAAAATAAGACCCAAAAGCCGATCGACACCATTCTGCTAAACATTCCAAATGGGGTTCAGGTGAACCAGATCAGCGTCAACGGCGCACCCGCGAAAGCAACCATAAAACACCCTGTCGTCCAGGGTTACGAATTTGCCCTCGCCTCTCCCCTACAACCGGGGGCAACAACGCAGGCAACTTTTGATCTCCTGATCCAACCCGGTGGCTTTACTGGGGAGTCGCCTGGTTCGGGAACGAATAATTTAGCCGAGAATGGCACTTCTTTAACCACAAATTACTATCTGCCGATTGTTGGGTTCTTTGAAAGACCCCGTTTGAAAGACAATCAACGGCGAGAAGCAGAAGGCTTACCCAGACTTGACCCGACTGCTGAAGCCGCCCGACTGACCCGAAACAACGCGAATGGTGCGGATGCTGATCGCATTCTCTATTCGGCTACCCTCAGCACCGCCCCTGACCAGATCGCCATTACCTCTGGTGAACTGGTGCGGGAATGGACGGAGGGCGATCGCCGCTACTTCCAGTACAAAACGCAGGTGCCCATTATTAATCAGATGCCCATCCTCTCTGGACGGTATGAGGTGCTGAAAGACCAATGGCAGGGCATCCCGATCGAGGTCTATTATTACAAGGCCAATGATTATAATCCTCAGCGCATTGTGCGCGGTGCCCAGAAAGCACTGGATTACGCAACTCAAAATTTCAGCTCCTACCCCCACAAGGTGCTCCGGTTTGTTCAAATTCCTTACGCTTCCGAGGCCGTCAGCCACCCCAGCACCGTTAAAGCAGGTGAGCGATCGATTTTCATGTTCAACGTGAATGATAAAGACCCCAACATAGTGGACGAAGTCTTCCGCATCTCTGCCCACGAAACGGCTCACCAATGGTGGGGGCACCAGTTGATGCAGTCATTGACACCGGGGACCAAAGTATTGTCTGAATCACTGGCGGAATATACGGCCAATCAGGTCTACGCCAAAGAATACGGACCGGAGAAACTGGGACTTGCCCTGCGGCGTAATCTGGATACGTATTTGCAGAATCGAGATACATCTGATGTGCCCCTGGTTGAAGCGGATGCAAACCACCTTGTTTACCAGAAAGGCTCTCTGGCCATGTTTGCCATGCAGGACTATCTCGGTGAAGCGGTGGTGAATCAGGCACTGGCGAAGCTGCTGGATAATTACCGCAACGCTCCACCTTACCCTTCTGCTCAGGATCTGGTGATCTATTTGCGCGAAGTGACTCCTGAAAAGTACCAATACCTGATCACAGACCTGTTTCAAACAGTGACGCTTTATAACAACAACGCTGAATCTGTTACGGTTCAAAAACGTCCTGATGGTCAGTATGACGTGACGCTGAAACTGAATGTGGCGAAGGTGCGATCGGACAATAATGGCAATGAAACGCCTGCCGAAATGAAGGAGGAAGAAATTGATGTCGGTATTTACGACACCACTGGTAAACTCGTTTACCTGAAAAAACATCCCTTCAATGCTGGCGAAGCTCAACTGACCATCACTGTTGATCAACAGCCTCAAAGAGCAGGAATTGATCCGTTGAATAAGCTGATTGACAAAACTCCGGATGACAACGTGGCGAATGTTAGTGAGATAGCTTAGTGCCTATCCAAATCACGAAAAACCAAATTTTGGATAAGCACCGCTACAGCGGCGCGCCCTCCAAAATTTGGTTTTTCGGATAAGCACTTAGGAGATTCCTGCAAAAGAAGTTACCCGTTGTATGGGCGGTTCCCGGTATCCTCCCTAAAAGATCTCCGGCTTCTTCAAGAAGCTGGAGATCTCAGCATGGTGACTTGTAATTTCGACAGGTGCTATGTTCTGGCGATCGCTGCCAGCATTCTTGCCCTCGTGCCGATCGCCACATCAGTTTCAGCATTTGCCCAAAGCGCAACCTCTGAACAAATGCTGGCCTCCAGCTCTCCTGGCCCCGCTGGTCCCCGGTCTGGCTACATCAACGCAGATTCCGTCGGTTACGTCTCCGTTCGCCCTGACCAGGGTAGACCTCCGGTGGTGGACCCGACTGGCCCGATTACTCCCGCTTCTCCCCGACCACCCGTGGTTGACCCGACTGGCCCCGGTCAACCCAGACCCCTGGTGACGGACCCAACTCGTCCGGTCACTCCTCCCAATCTCACTCGTCCAGTCATTCCCGGTTCCCCCCAGGCTCCGGTCACCGATCCAACCCGTCCGGTGCCTTCTCCCCGCTAAACATCGGTGTTGTTCCAGGTGCAGGACTATTTCATTCTCAAATAAATCCTGATATGGGATGAGCAGGGTAGGATGGGCAAAGCGAAGCGTGCCCATCAATGCATACGAATGGTGATGGGCACGGACTGCCGTCCTTTGCCCATCCTACAGTTCAACTAAACATCGGTGTTGTTCCAGGTGTGTTGATGGTTTTGTTGGAGGCGGCGCAACGCGCCGCTTCCAACAAAACCATCAACATTTTTAAACCGATACCGTAAAAGTCTAAGGCGTTCAGTAATTCCGGGGGGCGGGGCTGACCCCACTCAACGGGGGCGATCGCTCAGTTGGCGAAAAACGCAGTAGAGGAGTTCGCGGGTTTATAAAGAGTTTGCAGGAATGCAGTAATTTTTCGGATGGGATGGGCAGGATAAGGATATTGGGATAATCCTTCCCTTTCACACACCTTCCCCCCCGGTGATGCATGATGAAAGTCTTGTCGGGCTTGTTTCTGCTGTTTGTGATGACGCTGCTGGTCATTGTCCTGCCTGTAAACGCTCAGCGGAATTGCCATCGTTCGTATCCAGATATCTGCATCGCACCGTCACCCCCAGATCTGGACTGCAAAGATATTTCCGCTCGGAACTTCCGGGTGCTTCCCCCCGATCCGCACGGGTTTGACCGGGATAGGGATGGCATCGGCTGTGAGCAGCGATGAATCTAGAAACGTGTTCTGGGGAGAACGGGACTAAACCTTCGTTCGAGTCACTCAGAAAATTTTGTAGAACCTCTGCAACTCTGAAGCATTTTTGCAGAGTCGCCCCCCTACGATACGGCAAGAACGTTGGTTTGAAGTATGTCTCCTCGCCATCTGGAACGCCTGCTAGAACTGGATTTGCTGCTGCGGTCTGGCTTTCGTCAGACGGCAAAGACCCTGGCTGAAGCTTTGGAGGTCAGCGAACGCACGATCCATAGCGATCTGGATTTTTTGCGCGATCGCTATCGTGCCCCCATTGAATGCAACCGCCAACACGGCTATCACTATGCTGACCCGGAGTGGCGATTGCCAACGACTCCGCTAACTCAAGGAGAATTATTCGCGCTGACATTGGGAGCCAGGATGCTGGAGGCTTATGCGGGTTCTGCCTATGCACTGGAGCTGCGGTCGGCGATCGCCCGTCTGGCGGAACGTCTACCCGAAGAAACCTGGGTGGACCTGCAGCAGGTGGCGGAGGAGCGGATTCTATTCCGTTCGGGGGCAGAGATCGACCTCGACCCGGAGACCTGGCACAAGCTGGAAGACGCCTGCCGGAACCAGAAAACGGTGCGGATGACCTACTACACCGCCAGCCGTAATGACGTTAATGAACGCAAGCTGGACCCCTATGTGCTTCACATTTACCGGGGAACCAATCCCTATGTGATTGGCCACTGCCATCGGCGGCAGGCAATCCGCTGGTTTCGGGTAGACCGCATCAAACAGCTTGAGGTGCTGACAGAATCCTTTGTTCCAGACCCCAGCTTTGATGCCAGAGACTATCTGGAGATGATCTTTCAGCATGAGGCGGGAGGGGTGCCGATGCCCGTTGCCATCTGGTTTGATGCACCAACTGCACCTTACATCCGGGAGCGGCGCTGGCACCCGACGCAGGAACTTGAGGAGCATCCAGATGGGTCGGTGACGCTGCACATGATGGTGCAGGGGATGAATGATCTGAAGCGGTGGGTGCTGGGCTATGGGAAAGGGGCGATCGTGCGGGAGCCGCCGGAGTTGGTGGAGATGGTGAGGGTGGAAACAGAGCAAATGTACTATAATTATTCAAATTCTTCGGGAGAGAAAGATGCCAGCAAGTGACGCAGAGCAACCAACCAATTTTCTTGAAGTTCAGTTCTCCCTACGTGGTAGGACGCTACCCGCAGATCATGGCTATTTTCTATACTCCGCTCTTAAGCAACTGGTGCTTCAAAATCTAGAACAGAACTCTGATAAGAAGATTGAATTGAATCTTCCATTAGAGCTAACAGGAAAGGAACTGTCAGCAGAGCTTCTTCTCTCAACAATATCTGGAATACCCGACCGAGATGGAATGATTTATTTAAATCGAGCCTCAAGATTCAGATTACGCTGCTCTTCAGTGGATGTCCAGTATTGGTATCGTCTACTACAAAATCAGGTTTTGGACATACAGGGCCATCTGGTGCGCTTAATTCAACCCAAATTAACTTTGCCTCAGCCCAGCGAAACCTTGAAAGCCAGATTAGTAACCTTCAACTTGAAGGACATTGATCACCAGAACGTACCCCGCTATTTTCTGGAATCTTGTCAGAAGGCTCTTGATAAGTTGGAAATCGAGGCACAGGCTTTTATCGACAGCAATGTTGAGGGTGATCTGGCACGACGGACTCTCAAAATTAAGGATAAGTATGTTCTTGGTTATGGTGTTGTTGTTGAAGGGTTGAATGATACTGACTCACTGAAACTTCAGTGTTATGGAATTGGTGGGCGTAAACATTTCGGTTGTGGCTGGTTCTACGCGCCGAAGGAGGTTGAGTAATGTTGCCAGAATTAACCCAGCCCAATTGTTTACTGGCAAAGTCATTTAACGGAAATTGGAAAGGCTCTTACAGTTTGGTGGGGCATACTGCGGATGTTGTGAATGCAGTGACAACCTTAGTGGATATTTTGGGGAATCGCTTAGTGACTCAATTCAATTTGAGTTGCGACCTAGTCACTTTAAGGGCAACAGCTCGACTGGCTGCCTATTTGCACGACTGGGGAAAAGCAAACAACCATTTTCAAGAGATGGTGCGGGGCAAGCGGAATCCTCGTGAACAAATGGTACGACATGAAGCAATCTCTGTATTACTGGCATTGGAATATCGTAGTTGGTTAGAACAGGATAAGAATACCTTTTTAACGGCTGTTGCGGCTGCGGGTGGACACCACCTGAAGTTGGGAGGGAAAGCTGGAAAGAAAACAGACAATTTTTTTGAGGATCGCCCAAGTGGAACCGATCGCATCTATCTCTATCTCAAGCCCAACTACTTTAAGGACTTATTAGTGTATGGAGTTAAGGAACTGGGGCTACCCAGGCAATTACCCGAGAGTTTGAAGACGCCTCCTGATTCTTGGACAGTTGTAGGGATTAAGCAGCGAAGATTACAAGCTGAAGAAACTTTTTATCAAGAGTGGGAATGTGATGCGAACTTAGTCGCTGTTGTGAAGGTGTTGCTGGTGGCTGGAGATGCGATCGGCTCGGCATCTCCTCAAGTTGATTGGGGGGACTATCAAAATGTTTATGAATGGATGCGGGAAGAGCTAAACCAAACTCTATCAGAAGCCGATTTGCAGAGGGTGATTGACACTCGACGAGATGGGAAGCCGTTGTATCCTTTTCAAGAGGAGTTGTATGAAAAGTCGGCACGGGTAACAATGGCGCGGGCAGGTTGCGGCACAGGCAAAACGCTTGGTGCATACAACTGGGCACGCAAACACGCGATCGGTCGCAAGCTCTTCTTCTGTTACCCAACCACAGGAACCAGCACAGAGGGCTTTCTGGATTATGCCCACGATACGGTTGAATCCGTTTTGTTACATTCTCGTGCTGATATTGACTTGGATATGGCGCAGACTGGTGAGGAAGAAGATAGTGGTGGTGAGCTAATTCGGGATGAAGAAACTGGAAAACTGATCGAGTCGTTCGAGGATGAAGCAGCAAAGAAATTAGATTCGTTCAAATCCTGGGGAGCAAAGGTAAGCGTTTGCACGGTTGATACGGTTTTAGGACTACTTCAGTGTAATCGCCGCCCGATGTACTGTTTCCCAGCGATCGCCAATGCGGCGTTTGTCTTTGATGAGGTTCACTGTTACGATGATGCGCTTTTTGGAGCGTTGCTGCGATTTCTCAAAGTGGTGAAAGCACCTATTTTGCTGATGTCTGCTTCATTTCTTCCCTGGCAGGTTGCTGCGATTGAGGACGCAGCGGGAGAAGAAGTCCCGATTATTTACGGCGACAAAGAACTAGAAAATTTGCCTCGCTACCAATTTCACTTCAAGAACGAACCGGACTGGGAGCGGGTACAGCAGGAACTTGAGAATGGTGGAAGAGTGTTGTGGGTTTGCAATCAGGTCAATACGGCGATCGATGTATATGAACATGCGACCCATACTTTGGGGCTGAATGCGATCCTCTACCACAGTCGTTATCGTTACGAGGATCGAGTCAGCCACCATCGGTCTGTCGTCGATGGGTTCAAGAAAAACATCCCGATTTTAGCTGTCACAACCCAGGTTGCCGAAATGTCTCTGGATTTGTCAGCCACGCTCCTTGTGACTCAAATTGCTGATCCGGCAGGTTTAATTCAGCGGTTGGGACGACTCAATCGAAAATACTTTGGTTATTCGCTAGATGCCATCTTTTATCCTGAAGACCCCAAAATGGTTGGCTATCCATACTCGCAAGAGGAATTGGATGCAGGGGAATCAATGGTGCAGTCGTTTCAGGGCGAGGTAAACCAGGCTCAATTGGCTGCATGGCTGGAAAACTCAGAAATGAAGGGTAAACCATCAAACCATTTTGTCTGGCTGGACGGCAAGTGGCGTACTTATCCTGCTTCGTTGAGAGAGGCGGGTTACACAATAGCAGCTGTGTTGGAACGGGATCTCTCTGAAATAGCAGCCAAACCAGCGAGGGACATTGCGAAGTATGTTCTACCACTACCCGCTAAGAGTGTGAAGGCTTGGAAACGTCATAGGAAGGGGTATCCGATCGCGCCAACCGATCAGTGGGAGTACTCAGTCGAGCAGGGAGCGATCGAACTGAAGCGGAGGGGAAAGGTATGATGAGTAGGTGCTTATCTTCGATGCCGACAGGCGTTGGGCACAGACAGACTGCACGTTGGAGTTCATCGAACCCTCTTACCTTAGATGCTGCTGTAAAGCGATTTTATAAGATAACTCCTACGCTCAGTCTGTCTCATCAAGGTGAAGTGTGTCTCATTCGCCGAAAACTGAAAACCTTGCTATACTCCGGAGAAAGAGAACTTACTACTCGGAAGAGGCTTTTATGGGCGATCGCGAAAGTCTGCTTAACGTGCGCCGAGAAATTCAGTGTGTTGGTCAGGCTGCGTATTGGGTTGAGCAGGTTTGCCCTGCCTGCGAAGCAAAATTTCAGGAGTTTTGGTTACGCCTCGATTCAATTGATTCGACAGTAGACAGGCTTTCTTGGATTGAAGAGGAAAACAGCTATTTGCGATACCGAATCGGTCGATACCAGGACTTTGGCGAATCGCTCGACGACCTGTAACGAATTTTCTGAAATTGAACTTTTCAACCGACCATTAATTTGAGTTTGGAGGTGAAGATTGACCCAGCTTACGTTATCTGTATTTAATCCCAACACTCTTTTGCCAGAACAAGCTGGGTTAGCCGGGTTAGCACTGGCGTTAGAGCCTTTGTCACATGAGGGTGCGCCACTAAGCTGGAATGTGACTGAGGATGAGGTGCAGCTTGACTGGGAATGTAGCGATCGCGAGGCTGTAACCTGGCTGGTCAAGCAAACCTATCAGTTGACCGATCAGGGTTACTTAAATGTTCCAGCATTGAATTTAGAGGAGCAGGGGCAGTATACCTTTACGCAGGGTTTGGTGTCTACGTTTCTCCAACATGGCAAGCAGCGTAGTCTAGATGCCCCAGTTTCTAAAGTCTTTCCGGTCGATGAAACAGAGATCCGAGTTGATTTTCGTCCGGTTTTAGGTTGTTACTATACCAGTGATCTTAAAGATGCTTTCAATAGTAAGGGTGCATTCAAAAAGGAAATTTCACTCAAAGGGCACCATTTGCCGGGATTGGTAGAATGCTTTGTCAATGGAGCCTATCAAGCTTCCCCTGGTAGTTTTTTAGCACTCCTGTTTTTGCCCCTTGCCTGTGGATACTACAAACTTCCCGACGGGCGCTCGGCGCTGGTGATTCCTGAAGTTAAGAATTTAATCCAGTGGGTAGCTCGTAGGCGAGAATTTTCAGGGCGAACCTACCGCAATTTTCGGAGCAGTGGTGCAGGTGACTCAGCACTGAATTTTCTATTACAGGAAAAAACCATTGCGGATGCCCAGCATTTTAGAACGAGCTATTGCGAAATTTATCAGTTGGGAAAACAAACCTGGGATGGGAGTCAATCCTATCTCAAGCAAGCTGTCCATCGAGTTCAGGTGAAAGACGACATTCTCGATGTATATGCGATCGCTTCCCATCTTTTCCCATCCCAGGTAAAACGCACAAATAATGGTGACCCCTGGCTCGCTGTATCAAAAACGTTGCCGTGGATCTGTGACAACCTAATTGCTGGAAAGGTCTGGTATGCAGGCTTTTATGAGTTCCGCAAACAGAATGGTGTTTATGAGCGTAAAGGACTAACAAAAATGACAGAGTATCTGAATGCTGAAGAGAAAGTCTTGTTTGATGTGGTGCAGGGTGCATTTAGTAAGTACATTTATAGACAAATCAAACAAGCGCAAAAACAAGGTCGTCCCCTGGACTATGGACAGGTGACGGACAAAGTGATTTATCGAATGCAGCGTCCCAGCACTCAGCAAGAATTTGCAACTGCATTTGTCGATTTTCTTAGTCAATACAGAAGCGAAGCAGCACGGGCAACGGGTCCACAAATTTATCACTGGATTCATCGCGAAACAAATTGGCGGCAAGCAAGAGATTTGGTTTTATTGGCGATTGCGACCTATCAGAGCAGGAAAGGTGATGCTTTGGATGGACAGGATATATCGATCGAATCCTCTGTTGATGCTGATCCAGATAGCTACGGGGATGATTTGTTGGCATCGTAGACATTATAGTAGTTGAGTTGATCATGCCCAGAAAGACATTTAACCGAATTCGTGGTAGCACTCCAGCAGTTGAGCAAGCGGCCATCTGTCTCAGACGACAATCCACTCCGGCAGAGGAGTATTTGTGGCAAGCACTCAGAAACCGAAAGCTGCATGGGTTACGGTTTCGTCGTCAGCATCCTGTGGGTCGATTTATTCTTGACTTCTTCTGTCCAGCCTGCAAGCTAGTTATCGAACTAGATGGAGGCATTCATACACAGCAGATTGACTACGATGCAATTCGGACACAGGAGATGGAAGCCTATGGTTATCATGTGATTCGTTTTGAGAATCAGCAAGTTCTCAATGATTTGGATTCAGTGCTGGATGCCATTTATCAAGCAGCAATCATGTGTTCATCCAAGGAATGAGGAGTGTGTGAAGGTTGTGGCCCTCACCCCCTCAATCCCCCTCTCCCAAGGCTGGGAGAGGGGGAAGCTGAAAGGGTTCAGTAGACTCTAACTTGTAACCCATTAAAACAGCCGGAACAAACAATTGCTGCTCAAACTGCCCTTCTCCCGATCTTGGAAGAAGGGGACGGGGGATGAGGGCACTCTCGGACTCTAACTTTTTCTCGACACAAAGGAAAGAATTATGTCAAAGCATTTGTTCGCAACGATTGTGACTCCAAGGGCGATCGCAGCCAATAACCGAGGCGAAGGTGACGGCAGCACTCTGGCTACACTGCAAAAAATTACGTTTCACAATGAGCAGTATACAACGGTGAGTGCTGAAGCAATTCGTTGGGCATACCGTGAATACTTTCAGAATTTGCAGGAATCTGTAGTAAACCGGACTTTCAATCCAGATACCGATAAATACACACTCAAAGGCGAACAGACAAAAGACAGTCCCACTTTTGATCCAGTTAAATTCATTGATGATGACCTCTTTGGCTATATGGATGCCAAAAAGGGAAGCAATAATGAGGATGCAACGGTCAAGCGCCGGGGTGTTTTAGAAGTGAGCCGTGCAATCAGCCTTGATCCCTATTGGGGAGACGTAGCTTTTGGTTCTACAGGCGGTGAAAAAGGGAAGACCTCGATTCACCAGACTGAGATTCACAACACCTCCTATCAATACACTCTGGCGCTAACCCCCGAAACATTGAAAAAAACTGAACGAGCAGGGATATTACTTGATGCTATTCCTGCAATTCGTCATGTGGGCGGCAACCATTCTCGTTTTCTGTATGAGTTCCGCCCTGAGTCGATCGTCTTTCGGATTACTGATGATCCAAGTCCCTGGATTATGAACTGCTTTGAGCGAGTTGGTGATACAGTAGGCTGTTTAGAATTGATTCGTCTGATCGAAGCAAAAGATGTAGAAGCAAAAGAAGTGATTGTGGGTGGGAAAATTGCGAAAACACCCTATGCTGATCGCCTCCGTGAGCTTAAGGTGACTGTCTATGACGGTATCAAAGAAGCTAAAGACGAAGCAAAAAAGCGACTCACTCAAGCAGGGGTGAAGGTTTAATGTTTCAAATCCTCTATCTAGAATGTCCCTGCACTAGTTTCCCTCGAAGTTTTGCACGGGACTTCAAAGAAACTTACCCTTATTCACCACCTTCAACGATTTATGGTTTTTTGTTGTCGCTGGTTGGTGAAGAAGACATGACTGCCCATCTGGGTGTGCAACTAGCGATCGGGATTATTGGAGGCGATCCACCAATTTCTCGCATTGTTCGTAAACAGCGCCACCACAAATTTGATAATGGAGGTTCTGATCACAAAAAACGCGTGGAGAAGTACGGTGAGGGCATTTATCCCACTAGCCAGTACTCCAAACCCAACCACCATGAATTGCTAACCCACTTAAAGGTTGCATTCCAAATCAATTCCAGGCAAGAAACTACACCAATTAAACTAGCTGAGCGAGTGGCGATCGCCCTCTCCACACCGTCCCAAATCACCCGATTTGGTGGCTTGAGCCTGGGAGAATCCTGGGCAATGGTCAACGGGGTTCGCAGCTATCGAGAAACAGATGGTGCGATTCGCTGGCTGGTCAAAGATAACCGGGGGCTGATTGGTTTACCCATCTGGATTAACCGGGACACTGGGCAGGGAACTTTTCAGCGATTTAGCTTCAGTGATAAATTTCACGAAGAATGCTGGGTCACGATTCCTAAACCGTCGGTAGTTCAGCCTGGGAAGGAGAGCAGGAAGCGATCGCCTAAAAAAGGCTGATTTCCTGAAAGCCAGAGTTTTGAACCTTGAAAATTAAATAAGACTATTAGTGTTGGGATCGTTCAGTGCAACCTCAGATGCCGCAAGGCGCTCCTCCACCCCCGATCGCCCCTTCCCCGCAGATCCCTTACACTAGTAGGCTGCGGCTTAAGTTCAGAACCCATTTTTTGTGGGGGGTGCTTCGCACCCCCCACAAAAAATGGGTTCTAGATTTCCGCCCCAGCGTACTAGAAACACAGCGTTCTGCGAGTCGCTATGGTCAACACCGCCATGCAGCGCCTCAGCTTTGAGGACTATCTCACCTACGACGACGGCATCGACAGCCGCTATGAGCTGGTTGATGGAATACTGGTTGCAATCGCTCCTCCCATTGTCGAGCATTTTCTGATTGCCAAGTTCCTTGAGCAGCAGCTAGACGCAGCAATACAGCAGCTTGGTTTACCCTGGCTGACCTTTCGAGAAGCCGGAATCAGAACCGGATTCAACAAATCCAGGTTGACTGACCTGTGCGTGGTCACAAAAGAGCAGGCGCAGGAATTGCTGGGGCGATCGCCCCACAATTGCCTAAACAGATGATCGCCCCTCCTCAATACCAATCTGTGAATCCAGTAAATACATTCCTGGGAAGTATCAGCATACGATTGTATTACCCCAAGAAAGATCCGTAGGAGTGCGGGGAAAATTCATCAGAAAATTCGGGATGACTTGCTGTAGCGTCACAACAGCAATCTGTTCCTCACACACCTTTTCTGAAGATGAGCACACAAACCGTACTCAGTCCTGTGAATGAGCAGGATACTATTCGCGTGAACGCGCTTCATGCGCTGGAATACTGTCCAAGATTGTTCTATCTCGAAGAAGTTGAAGAACTCTACACCCAGGATGCTGCGGTGTTTGCAGGGCGCAGGCTGCACGTCGAACTGGAGCGAGACGAAGATGGAGAATGGCAGCAGCTTGTTTTAGAAAACCAGGCATTGGGACTGCGAGGCAAGGTGGATGCCTTGCGCACCCGCAGCGGCCAGACTGTTCCCTACGAACATAAAAAGGGACGATGCAAACGCGATAGCAGCAACAAACCCCAGGCATGGGAGAGCGATCGCCTCCAGATTCTCGCCTACGCCTGCCTGATCGAAGCCGAATTGGGCATTGCGATTCCAGAAGGGCGGATTCGCTACCATGCAGACAACGTACTGGTTCACGTTCCACTGGATGATACAGGACGGGAGGCCGTCAAGGAGGCGATCGCCCGTGCCAGAGCACTCCGCCTCTCCCCCGAACGGCCCCCTGTGACCACTAATGAACGGCTCTGTATGCGGTGTTCATTGGCTCCTGTGTGTTTGCCAGAGGAGACACGACTGGCGCAAGGGCAGACCGACCAGGCGCTCCGACTGTTTCCTGAAGATGACGAACGCAAAATTATTCACGTCACGGAGTCAGGAACCCGCATTGGTAAAAGCGGAGAGCAATTGAAAATTACAAAGCGGGACAACAGCACGACGGCGATCCCCTCGCATCAGGTGGGGCAGGTGGTTTTGCATAGCTATGTCCAGATGTCTACTCAGGCGCTCTATTTCTGTGCCGAACAGGAGATTGGCGTGCATTTCATTTCTGGTGGTGGGCATTACCTGGGTAGCCTGGACACCCGTCAGGGCAGCATTCAGCGACGAATTCAGCAGTACAAAGCGCTGACTGATCCCGGTATCTGTTTGAAGTTGGCCCAGCAACTCGTGACCTGTCGCGGCCAGAGTCAGCGCAAATTTTTGATGCGGGGGCAGCGAGGAAGTGAGATGCCCAACGAGGTGCTATCTGAGGCGATCGAGCAAATGCAACGGGTTTTGAAGCAGGTTCCTCAGGTTGAATCTCTTGCTTCGCTGTTAGGTCTGGAGGGTAATCTGGCGGCAATCTATTTCAAAGTCTTGCCTCAGTTGTTATCTGCTGATGCTCCAGCAGAGTTCCAGTTTTCTGGAAGAAACCGTCGCCCTCCCAAAGACCGCTTCAATGCACTGCTCAGCTTCGGCTATGCCATGCTGCTGAAGGATGTCATGAATGCCATTCTGACGGTCGGGCTGGAGCCAGTGCTGGGGTTCTATCACCAGCCCCGCACTCAGGCACCCCCGCTGGCACTGGATCTGATGGAAATTTTCAGAGTACCACTGGTGGATATGCCCGTGATGGCTTCGATCAACCGCAATCAGTGGGATGTCAACGCAGACTTTGAGGTGAAAGGCGAACAGGTCTGGCTGAGCCAGGAGGGGCGGCGTAAGTTTATTGCTCTCTATGAAAGACGCAAGGAGGAAAGCTGGAAGCACCCGGTGACTCAGTATTCGCTTACCTATCGTCGCCTGATAGAGCTGGAGGTGCGACTTTTGGAGAAGGAATGGATGGGCGAGGGTGGTTTGTTTGGCCAACTGGTTATCCGCTGAGGTGAAGGACAATGGCTGAGACGAAAAATTACTACATGGTCTGCTATGACATCCGCGACCCAAAGCGGTGGCGCAAGGCTTACCAGTTGCTGCAAGGGCATGGCGAACGGCTGCAATACTCTATCTTCCGCTGTCGGCTGAATCAGCGAGAGCGGGAAAAACTCAGATGGAAGCTGGAGCAAATCCTGAAGGACGAGGACAGCCTGTTGATCGCCGGGTTGTGCGATCGCTGCGTTGAACGGGTCGAAGCCTGTAACCGTCCAGAAGCGTGGCAGGTTGACCATGACCTGCACCAGATTTTCTGACGCAAGGATCGCTGTCTGTCGAGTCTCAAAACAATCAATTTCGCCTGAAACCTTTGGCCTGTCTGGTGTACAAGGGTTTCAGGCACGCTCAGGGTGCTTGCAATCGATGAAATGTTCATTGGGCCAGGGTTCCAAAGCGCTTGGGTTGGTTAAAATAGAAGAATGTTGAATAGTTGCAGTATGATCGCTCTCCACCTTGCAAATATTTTCAGTAATGTTGATGGAGTAAGGGTTACAGCGATCGGCCTGCGAAACCTCTGATGCCGTAAGGCGTTGAGCACTACCGGAACGCTGCCGGGTACTCGATCATCGTCTGGGACTGCGAAACCTCTGATGCCGTAAGGCGTTGAGCACTACTCGACTAGCGCCCAGTTGTTGGAGAGAACAAACTGCGAAACCTCTGATGCCGTAAGGCGTTGAGCACAAGAGCGATACGACGATGCTATCGCTCTCCTGCACTGCGAAACCTCTGATGCCGTAAGGCGTTGAGCACGGCCGCAGACCGTGCCGGGGCCGAACATCAGCTTTGACCTGCGAAACCTCTGATGCCGTAAGGCGTTGAGCACACGAGGATGCACCGCCGCCGGAGTGGAAGCGGGATCTGTCTGCGAAACCTCTGATGCCGTAAGGCGTTGAGCACTTAAACACGATTATTCAAGGCGATTGCTTAGAGGCTGCGAAACCTCTGATGCCGTAAGGCGTTGAGCACACGCTACCTTCAATCTGGCGGGCAATCTCCCTCTGACTGCGAAACCTCTGATGCCGTAAGGCGTTGAGCACTGACAGATTGGCGGAAGCTTTCACGAATCCAGGCGCTGCGAAACCTCTGATGCCGTAAGGCGTTGAGCACGAGAGGGGCGATCGCCCGCAATCCAGAACAGCCAGCGCTGCGAAACCTCTGATGCCGTAAGGCGTTGAGCACCACCAGTAACAGGTGAAGTTTCCTTCCGGTTAATGAACCTGCGAAACCTCTGATGCCGTAAGGCGTTGAGCACTAGGCGGTTTCGTTGGGGGCGATCGCAATCTCAAAGGTTTCAACCCCCTTAACTCGGATGGCATCTGGCTAAGTCCAGAGCAGCAGGTGTGAGAACCGGGTACAACAAATTCAGTCTGACCGATTTGTGCGTGGTAACTACAGAGCAGGCTCCGCAACTTTCGAGGCGATTGCGTCCTCTACAGCAACCCGTCACAAAAGGGCGATCGCCCTCTCCCTACCCCACCTTACGCAACGCCGCCTCCACCCGCTGCACAAACACCGAAGGGCGATCGCCCATCAATACCAACTGCTCCAGCGCCCTGGTCATCCCCACATACAGCAACCGTGCCTCCTCCTCCAGGGGGTAATCCGGATGCGGCAGATACCCCAGCCCAGGAATCAGCACCACCGGAAACTCCAGCCCCTTACAGCTATGTAGTGTCAGCATCTTCACACTCTGTTCTGTGGGGTGAAAATAGCGGCTATCTCGATCGCGGTTCACCCACTCCAGCGGCAACCCCTGCTGTCGAAACGCCTTCTCAACCCGCTCTGCAATTGAGCGATCGCGGTAGAGAATCGCTATCTCATTCCATCGTTTTTCCAGACCCCGCTACCCCGTGAATCACCCGATGCCCACTCCTCAGATCGCGGGCAAACTGCTCCTGAGCGGTATCCATCACCTGAATATCATCCGAATTTTAGCGCCGATTTTTCCTGAAACGCTGGCTCAGAATTTAGTCAAAAATCCAGTAAGTCAGTGGGCGTGGAAAAAGTCGAACCCCAAAAAGCTGTTCCGCCCTGAGCGAAGTCGAAGGGCGGAACAGCTTTTTGGGGTTCATGCTTAATCACGCCTGCTACTTACATTCCTGGGAAGTATCCGCCTATTGACCCGTATTCACAGATACCAAACCCCAAGAGAATCTGTTGTACTTATGTCAGGGAAGGGCTAATGCTTGCGGATTGATGGGGGAGGTAAGTAGAGATCATGATGAATTCCAGGCTGGTGGAGTATGGGCAGATAGATTCTGAGGAGACGATCGCCCATATTCCCGTGATTGACTTTTCGCTGTATCAATCGGATGATCAAACTGTGCGCCAACAGGTTGCCGATCGCATTCGTTACGCTTGTACCAACGTTGGTTTTTTGTATCTGAAGCACCACGGCATACCGCAGTCATTCATTGATCAGATGTTTGCGGTTTCCAAACATTTTTTTGACCTACCCATCAAGGTGAAAGATCAAATTCCCTGGGACAGCCCGGAATGCAACTGTGGGTACATTGGTATGCAAACCCAGCACCTCGATCCCAATGCACCGGGCGATCTGATGGAGGCGTACAATATCGGACTGCTGCAACCCAGAGCCAGCGAAAAGTGGTTGACCGATCAGCAGCATCTAAATCAAACCTTGCTGGAGTTTTACGCCGCAGGTGCTCAAGTCTGCCAAAACATTATGGGGGCTTTCGCGCTCTCCCTGGGACTGCCCGAATCCTTCTTTGAGCCAACTCACAATCTGCATTACAGCACCGTGCGCTTGCTCCACTACCCCCCCGCCCCGACTCACGTAAAACCAGGACAGATTCGAGCCGGGGCACACTCCGACTACGGTACGATTACGCTTCTGTTTCAGGACGAGGTCGGCGGGTTGGAAATTCTCCATAACGGGGAGTGGCTTCCCGCTCCCTACATTCCAGGCACGGTGATTGTGAATACGGGAGATTTAATGGAGCGCTGGACGAACAATTTCTTTCGCTCCACCAAGCATCGGGTTGTGGTGCCACCGGAACCTGCGGCACGGCGATCGCGTTATTCAGCAACCTTTTTCTATCGTCCCAATATTGACGCTGAAATTGTCTGTTTGGAACCCTGCTGCGACCCCAACCAGGCTCCCCTCTACCCACCCACAACCACCCGCAAACACCTGATCAATTGCCTGCGTGCCTCTCACCAGGTGGAGTCCTAAGTAGGTAGGCGTGATGAAGCTTGAAACCCAAAAAGCTGTACCGCCCGCGCAGCGGGCGGTACAGCTTTTTGGGTTTCGACTTTTCCCATGCCCACTGACTTAGCTGCATCCGGTATTCAATGCTTCGAAGCCAGACACAATATCCAATAATTCTGCAGTGATTGAGCTTTGCCGCTGCCGCCGATAATCTGCATTCAAATCGGACAACCGTTCTTCAATATTCTTCTCTGCGGCCTGCATCGAGGCAAGCCGACTGGCATTTTCACCGGCCAGCGATTCGGCAAACGCGCGATAGAGTAAAACAAAGAGATATTGCTGAATCAGGGCAGAAAACAGAGCGTCCCAGTCCATTGTAAAAGTAGGCAGAGTGGTTGACGCCCACGATCGCCGCTCCAGATCCCGCAACCAGTCTGGATCGAGGGGGAACAACTGAACTGTTTGCTGCTGATAGGATGCTCCGGAAGTGGGGGTGTTATACAGGAGCAATAGTTGGTGAATCTGCTGCTTTGATCGCCATTGCTCAATCGTCAACAGCATCTCTTGACCTGCTGCCGTAATGCCATCAATGGAAGTGGGCAGGGCAAATTGAGCCGCGATCGTCTGTCCGGCTAATTCCAGGGCAGGCATTACCCGCGCTCCTGCAACTGCCAGGATACTGTTCTCTGGGTGAATCTGTCGCTGTGCTAACTGTTCCAGTGCATAAGTTGCGATTTGTTCATTAAACTGACCACACAACCCCTGGTCTGATCCAAACACGACGATGCCAGACCGATTGCCAGTTACAGGAGTCGATCGCGCCAGTATACTTTCTTGTTGGGAAAAATACCGCTGCCGCAACACAATTTGCAGTCCCATCTCGACAGTACGGGTGTAGTCTGCCAGAGATTCCACTGCCTGTTCGTACTGTAGAATATGCACCGAAGCCAGTGCTTTCATCGTTTTGACCACCGATTTCAGGTCTTCAACGCTGTTAATTTTTGCCCGTAATGCTTCAGGAGTTTGTACCATCGTGATTGCTTCAATCGATTGTTGACTGGGGTGCAGACGGGGCTGGAGGCATACCCCTGCTCCCGTAATTGGCTCATCAGAAAACCGCTGTAACCTCAGAGATGGCCTCTTCTGCCACGCTGAGTAATCGATTGCGATCGGCATCGTCCAATTCTGCCCCGGTTGTAATGCGCTGGCAGACCTGGGGACACCGTTCTGTCACCGCCCGCCCGATGGCTTGAGAAGCCTGCCGGATCTGTTCTCTCGGCACCGGGTCTAACAATCCACTGGTCACGGCAAGCAAGACAGCAATCTGCTCTGCTACCGGAATTGGCTGATACTGGGGTTGTTGGAGCACTTCTCGAACGCGCCGCCCCCGCTTCAGTGTTTGCAGCGTATCTTCATCCAGTTGCGTCCCAAACCGGGCAAACACTTCTACTTCCTGAAACTGAGAATAGGACAGGCGCAAATCACCCGCTACAGTTTTGTAGGCGGGCAGTTGGGTCTTGCCGCCAACCCGTGACACCGATCGCCCTACATCAATCGGGGGCAAAATATTTTTACGAAACAGTTCTGGCGACAGGTAAATTTGTCCATCGGTAATTGAAATTAAATTGGTTGGAATATAGGCCGAAATATTTTGAGCCTGGGTTTCCACGATCGGTAAAGCCGTCAACGATCCGCCTCCCCGTTCTGATCGGAGGTGGGTTGCCCGTTCCAGCAGGCGGGAATGAATGTAGAAAATATCTCCTGGATAGGCTTCCCGTCCGGGGGGACGGCGCAACAACAGTGACAACTCTCGATAGGCGCGGGCATGACGGGTGAGGTCATCATACACGACCAGGACATCGCGCCCCTGCTCCATAAAATACTCTGCTATTGTCGTTGCGGCATAGGGTGTAATGTATTGCAGTCCCGGTGGATCTTCTCCCGCTGCAACCACGACAATACTGTAGTTCATGGCTTCATGCTGCCGCAAATCGGCGATCACTTTTGCGACGGCTGCTGCCCGTTGCCCGATCGCACAGTAAATGCAAATCACATCCTGGTCTTTCTGATTGAGGATGGTATCAATGGCGATCGCGGTTTTGCCCGTCTGGCGATCGCCGACAATCAGTTCTCGTTGTCCTCGACCGACTGGAACCAGAGCATCCACCGCTTTTATTCCGGTCTGGAGCGGTACGGTGACGGGTGCTCGATCCATAATGGCCGCTGCGGGTTGTTCAATTGGACGGCGATCGAGGATGGGAATTTTTCCTTGCTGGTCAAGGGCGCGTCCAGTGCCATCCACCACTCGACCCAACAGTGCGTCGCCCACAGGAACATCCGTTACCCGTCCTGTCCGGTAGACTCGATCCCCAGCCTCCAGGCGATCGCTGTCTCCCAGCAAAATCACCCCCACCTTATCGGGATTCAGGTTAAAAGCAATCCCCTGGAGTGGCGAACCTGATCGGGTTGGAGCCGCAAACTGGACAAGTTCCTGTGATCGGATATGGGGCAGACCCGCAACCGTGGCAATCCCCTGGCTGACTGACTGCACTGTCCCCACCTCCTGAATTTGCAGCGGTGTTGGCTCATACTGCACCACTTGCCTGAAGGCGTGTCTGGTCTGGTCAAGCACGATGTGTAGGGGTGATCTGTGTCCGTTCATGGGGGCTGTCTTCTGGCTCTCGCAGCAGGGTGGCTAGCGTTTTATCTAAGTGAGTTAAATAATGATCGATATTCCAGGCAATTTCGTATCCAGAGAGGTGTAATTCAATTCCACAAATTAGTCTGGAATCGGTTTTAAAATTCAAATTGCGATGATTCAGAATATTCTTTTGCCTTAAGGTCTGAGCAATTTGTTGGCGAGTAGCTTGAGGTAAATCAAAACTGCTAAAAACCTGGATCTGATCTCCACTCTTCTGTTGCGACTCTGATATGTCCTGAATTTCGGACTCATTAAATTTTTGTAGCCGATCCAGGAAGTTTGAAATGATGTGTTGTTCCAAATCTGCGCTCGCCAGATCATTGAATACACGTCGGACAATCGTATCGATTTGCTGAACGATTTGCTGTTGTAGCTGTTGTAAAAATGAACCTTGCTCCCGCTCTATGGCTGTTCGCCAATCGGTCTGGAGCTGGTCAACCTCCCAGCGAGCCTGCTGGATTAAGTGTTTGCGTTCCTGGGCTGCCTGCTCTCTGGCATCGGCCCTCTGGCGATCGCGATCGGCTTCCAGTTCTTGCTGCTTCTGACGGTACGCTGCGGCTTCCTCCTGTGCCATCTCCCGCTGTCGCTCGGCATCCTGCCAGCGTGCCTCAATCCGCCGTTGCCGTTCCGCCATTGTTTTCGTCAGTGGTTTGTAGAGGAATCGGTTGAGTAGATAGATCAGAATCAAAAAATTGATGACCTGGGCAATAACGGTAAACCAATCAATCAGCATTCACTACTCCCCTGCTGCCTGGTTCAAAAAATAGTTCCAAAAGGGATTGGCAAAAATCAAAATCATCGATACCACGAAGCAATAAATTGCCGTTGATTCAACGATCGCCATCCCCACAAACAAGGTCCGGGTGATGACATTCGCTTTGTCGGGCTGTTGAGCGATCGCTCGCAGGGCACTGGCCAGCGCCAATCCCTCCCCAATCGCAGGCGCGATGGCTCCCAGGGCGATCGTGATGCCTGCCATGATGATTGATGTCATACCAACAATGCCAACATTATCCATATCAACTCATCTCTTCTGATTGTTCGGTGACTTGCTGCTGGGTGCGTGTGCCAGATGCAATATAGACCATTGCCAGGATGGCAAACACATACGCCTGAATGATGCCAATTAAAATGCCAAATGCGCGCATGACGATCGGGAAAAATAACGGCACGATCGTTAGCAAAATGGCCACAATCAAGCTGGTACTCATGACGTTCCCAAATAAGCGAATTGCCAGAGAGATCGTCCTGGAGATTTCGCTAATGATTTGAAACGGTAACATCACGGGCGTAGGCTGAATATAGTGGCGCAGATACTGTCCGAATCCCTGGGAGCGGATGCCAAACAGTGGTACTGCCACAAACACGCAAATCGCTAACGCTGTCGTCGTAGAAAGTGATGCCGCAGGCGACTCGTAAACGGGAAAAATGGTTAATAAATTTGCCAATGCAATGAAGAGGAACAACGTTCCCACAAACGGTAAAAATGGTCTGGGGTCTTCTTGGCTGGCTTCCTGAATCTGGTTGTTGATTTGTTCCACAATGATCTCCAGGCGGTTTTGCCAGGGAGACATATACGGACTAACCGACAGATTGCGCGTCACTGCCCAGGAGCCGAGGACCAGGATTGTCATCACCAGCCAGGTATAGGCGATCGTGGCATTGAGCGTGATCCATTCCCATTTCCAAAAAACAATGTTGTCTGGGCTGATTTCGATCATGGCCTATTCTCCCTGAAGTGACTGTATTGCAGTGAGTCGAGGCTGGAACCGTCGCACCAGCACTCTGCGAGCAATGACAAAACCAATCAGAGCCGCCAACACCCGCTGCCACTGTCCGTCCATGATCAGGTAAAAGCCCAGGAGTGCGATCGCCAAACGCCCCAACAAACTGCCAAGTACTAATCGCACAGGCTGTTGAGTCGTCGGCAGTTGACGCACCGTGATCCATAAGCTGCCGAAGAAAAACAAACCTAACAAAAATCCCATCAGAAGCGAGAGAATCAATCCTGAAACAAGGGTCATGGCGATGCTCCTGACTGCATCAGTTACTCATTTTGGTTTTCACGCTGCACCCAATACCAGGCATTAAAACAACCCACTACGACTCCCACAAATAACAGCATCAGCGTCCAGGAGTAAGGACTGGGAAATCGAGTATCAATCCAGATGCCGATCGCGATGCCAATCAAGGTTGGAATGGCGATCGACCATCCCACCAGTCCCATCGTACCCAGCCCAAACCATACGCTGCGATCGCCTGCCCGCCGTGATTTCACCATGCGGGTAGACTTGCGATCGATCTGGTCTTGAAACTCATTTCGATTCGATTGGGGGTTGGGGGGAGTGTCATCGGTGGGTCTCATGGGTTCCCTCTTTCGATTTCCAGAAACCGTCGGACAAAGCTGGTTTCCAGACGGGCGATCGCCGATCGAGCCTGGGCTTCGTGTTCGTCTAATGCCTGAAATTCATCTCTCACAGTTTGTCGCAGCGTGTTTAAATCATCCCCTCGAAACGCATTGCGAGTCGAAACCAGTACCATGTCTCCTTTTTTGACTAAAATTCCCGCTGCGATCGCTAGAAACATCTCTCTGCCTTGCTCAGACTCGAATGACAAGATACCAGGAACCAGTGCCGCCACAAAGTCAATATGTTCTGGTAGTAGCCCAAAGGAGCCATTCTCCGCCTCAGCCACGACTTTTCTCACCGATTCCTGCACCAACACTTGCGTTGGTAATAACACCTTTAAGTTCATGCCGCTTGCTCCTCCTCAGCGGGGGATTCTTCCTGTGGTTCCTGGGATGTGGCTGGCTGATCCCGCCTACGTTGAACTTCGGCAATGGTGCCAATCATGTAAAGCGATCGCTCCGGGTAATCCGAAAACTCGCCCTTGAGAATGCGATCGCATCCGTTGAGGGCATCTTCCAACCGCACCAATTTTCCGGCTTTTCCCGTAAACTGCTCCGTGCTGAAAAACGGCTGAGTCAGGTAGCGTTCCAGTCGTCGTGCCCGCCGTACCGTCTGTCGATCACCCTGGGACAATTCTTCAATTCCTAACATGGCAATGATGTCTTTTAACTCTTCGTAGGTTGCCAGTGTTTGTTTGACTGCCTGGGAAATCCGGTAATGCCGATCGCCCACAATGGTGGGAGACAGCATTTTAGAGGTAGACTGCAGCGGATCAACCGCTGGATATAACCCCTCGCTCGCTCGTTTACGGGAAAGGACGATCGAAGCGGACAGGTGCCCAAAGGTATGGACGGCAGCCGGATCGGTAAAATCATCGGCGGGAACGTACACGGCCTGCACGGACGTGATCGCACCTGTTGCCGTGTTGGTGATGCGCTCTTCCAGTTCTGCCAGTTCGGTACTCAATGTGGGCTGGTAGCCGACCCGTGACGGCAAACGCCCCATTAACCCAGACACTTCCTGGCCTGCCTGAATAAAGCGAAAAATATTGTCAATCAGCAGCAGCACATCCTGTCTGGCATCATCCCGGAAGTACTCTGCCATCGTCAGTGCTGCATGCCCTACCAGGAATCGGGCACCGGGAGGTTCGTTCATCTGCCCAAATACCATCACCATATTGTCCAGCACCCCGGCATCCTGCATTTCCCGATATAGTTCTTCGGCTTCCCGGTTGCGCTCTCCAATGCCACAAAACAGACTGACCCCTTCATGCTGGCTGACCATGTTGTGGATCATCTCGGTAATTAGCACCGTTTTGCCGACGCCAGCCCCGCCAAATAACCCGGTTTTGCCCCCCCGCTCTAAAGGAGTCAGAACATCGATCGCCTTGATCCCTGTTTCTAAGATTTCTGAAATCGTAGATTGTTGCGCCAGGGGCACGGGAGCCTGATGGATCGATCGCCACTCCCCGCCAGTGATGGCCTCCTGGTTATCGATGGTTTTGCCAAACACATTGAAGACCCGCCCCAGGACACGCTGGCCAACCGGAACTTGCAAGGGTTGCTCTGTGTCCAGCACCCGCGAACCTCTCGCCAGTCCTGATGTGGTAGTCAGGGCAATGCCCCGGATAGTTTTGGCATCAAGATGAGTCATCACCTCAATGATGATTTCCTGCTCATCGCCCGCCTTCAGTTGATGATGAACTTTTGGAATCCGATGAGAAAACTCTACATCAACCACACTACCCTGGACAGCCAGAATAGTTCCATAATTTGGCGAATTCGAGTTAGGAGGCTGTTTCATTCAGCGTTAACAATCATGCAGTGCGACCCATCCATACCCTAAGCAGTATCTCCAATGCCTCCCTCCCCAAAAAGACAGAGTTTTTTCTTCTGCTTGTTGCAAAAGTGAGATGCACTTTTGCAAACTCCCCAAAATCCCTCCAAAAAGAACCGACGCAAAAAAATAGGACTGGCTGAAACCACGTCCTGGAAAGCTTCTCCCGTAAGGGAAACGCTTGATTTTTCTAGAAGCTGGTGACAAGATTCGAACTTGCGACCGGCTGATTACAAATCAGCCAGTCCTGATTCTGAAACCTTTGGGGGATGCTGGTTGTGGCGATCGCCCTCACAACTTTTACCGAACTTACCCCCAAATTTACCCCCAACGCAAAATGTCAGGCTTTCCTGACGCCGGAAGCGAGGCGTAACACTCCTTCAATGTCGGACTACCCTTCCCTGTCCAAACCATCGAAAGCCATGCAGAGCAGTAGAATGGGTGAAGAGAGTGTAGAACAATCCTTGAAGAACTGTTGAGAGCAGGTTGCGATGGTTGAGTTGACGATTCAAGTTTCAGATGAATTGGCACATAAGTTAGAGCCTCTACGGAGTAGGCTGCCTGAATTGCTGAGCCAGCTTCTGGATTTAGCGAATCCAGCGGTAACGCCATTGGCAATCGATACAGCCAACCTGGAAGAAATTCCTCTGGTATACATCGAAGTCCTTGACTTCCTTGTGACTCGTCCAACCCCTCAGGAAATTGTTGCTTTCAAAGTTTCACCACAGGCACAAGACCGCCTGTGGTTACTCCTGGACAAAAATCGAGAGGAAACTCTCACTGCTTCTGAATCTGCCGAACTTGATGTCTACGAGCAACTCGACCACCTGATGGTTCTCATGAAGGCGCGGGCGATCGCCGCAGGCAAATCCGACGGAACTCCCTCTCTGAATCAATGACATCCACCAAAATTCCTGCCGACCTGCGCCAATTGGTAATTGACCGGGCACGAGGGCAGTGCGAATTTTGCCTGCTTCACCAGGATTATTCCATTTATACTCACGAAGTCGATCACCTCGTGGCTCAAAAACACGGCGGCTTAACAACCGCCGACAATTTAGCTTTGTCCTGCTTGCCTTGCAATCGCCACAAAGGGACAGACTTGACCACTTTTGACCCTGTCACAGGAGAAATTACCTTACTTTTTAATCCCCGAAACCAAACTTGGGCAGAACACTTCAGCTTAAATAATGGGGGAATTGAGGGTCTTACACCGATAGGTCGAGCTACAGCCAAGCTTTTAATGCTGAACACTCCAACACGAGTGATAGAACGCCAGCTTCTGTCCTCTCAGGGGTGTTACCCCTGAAACTGGAGTGTTGTGGATGATTAAGGTTTCCTGATTATGGTTTGGCGAACTCAGCTGGGAGAAAGGGTCTTAGAAGGGGTGGAAGCAGAATTCTACCTGGAGGCGCTGCATAGTGCCGTCGATGACCTGGAAGTTTCAGAAGATGCTGAGGTGGAGGTGGACTGGAAGACGGGCGATCGCATCTTTGACACCGCTAACTTCAATCAGAAATTAGTGTTGCTCCATACCTGTCTGGAAGCGCTGCTGAATCCAGAAATTCCCGCCCCAACGCTGACGAACGTAATGGAAGCAGCCGCCTACGCGCCGTTTGCCTATCTGAGGCAACGAGTCTATGAGGAGGTCGAAGCAGATGGCGTAGAGGGATTTGATGCAGAAGAGGAAGACATTAGATACTGCTTTCGTCTGCTGGTATGGAAACCCTTTGAAGCTCTGGTCTTTCCTCGCTGGCTGACGGATGAGTCCGAGATGAATGAGATTGAACCTGAAGCTCATCATGAAGAAGCGTCGTTTAACTATCGTTCCACCAACTTCGACCTCTGGGATGAAGCGATCGAGGAACTGGCTGACCGGATTTTCTTTGACCGTGATTGGCAACTCAGCTTTACCCATCCTCAGGTGCTGGATGGGATCGAGAAGACGTTGGGTGACAAGGTTGGGATCGACGAAGATTATATGACTACGCGGCTGCCCAGAGCCAGTGATGAAGAGGCGGCGATCGCCCTAAAAGCCATTCAAACCTGGAGTCAGAATTTTCTGCGAGGGGAGTAGTTTGTTCAGTCCTTGATCCACGCTGAATACGATAAGGATACCTGGAAAAATGACCCTTACTTTTGATCGTCAATCCTACGCCAACCTCCTGGTAGAAGTTCTGCCGCAACCCATCAAAACTGAAGACGAGTACCAGAGAGCATTAACGATTGTCGAATCTCTGATGCACAAGCAGGAGGCAACCCCTGAAGAAGACCGGGTACTTGATCTGTTTGTCATTCTGATTGAGAAATTTGAGTCTGAGCAGTATCCCCTACAAAATCTATCAACCCCCCACAGTCGCCTCCTGCACCTGATGGAATCCGGTGAGCTGAAACAAGCAGATCTGCTGGGAGTTTTTGGCTCCAGTGGCATCGCTTCTGAAGTCATCAATGGCAAACGCGAGATTAACAAAAATCACGCTCAGAAGTTAGGCGAGTTCTTTAAGGTGTCCCCAGCTTTATTCCTGTTCTGATCGCTGCTAGACAGGTGTACCCCTGTTTGCGTCCCTGCTCGACCATCTTGCGCCAGATCAAAATCACCTCTTCGTCAACCTCCAGAATGCGATCGCTGAACCAGGGACGCAATGTGGTGTTCAACCATATTCAACATTCCGCACCGGAGATTGAACGCCAGGTGATGGGGAAAAGTCCAACTGGCTGAGGGGAGACTGAGAAAGCAGCGCATGAAGACTGGGTTGCTCCAACAACGGCAGCATTTTCGCAAAGTCCTGAGCAGAGATGATGACCACTGCATCTTCCCCGCGCACCGTAATGCGTTGAGGTGTCTGTTCTCGTGCAAGACGAACCACTTCGCTCAACCGTGCTTTTGCGTCCTCCAGCTTCCAGTTGGGATACCGATCAAGTGGGGAAGGAGAAGGTGTTGATGCTGGCATGGTTATTCCCTGACCAGTGCTAGTCAGATTCTATCAAATTCTAAAGATGGTTCGGGAGAGACTGGTTAGAATGATGTCATCCTGCTGGGTTTAGCAGAAGACAAACACACTCTGTTAAGAAAGCCTCGCCAATTGCTGAGCAACTGGCGAGGGTAACCATTGAAACAAGAATGGTCTACTTTTAGACGAAGACAAAATCGTACCGGAAGCTCACGTTAGTATTGTCTTTAACCACGGCAATCAAGTCCTCACCATAGTTGATGAATGTATCGGTTGCAGGCGAACCTTCAAGATTGCCATAGGTAATGGTGTACAGGTCAGAAGAGCCATGCAGTTGAATTTTGTCACCTGAACCGAAAAAGGCGGAAAAGTCTTCAATCGTGGCATAGCCTGAGCTTTGGTAGAAGACTGTGTTTCGATCTCCCAAAACAAAGACATCATTTCCACCCCCCCCAGAAAGATGGTCATATTCTCGTGGGGTATTGCCGAAAGCGGTGAGCACGTCATCGCCATCTTCTCCATAGAGTAAGTCGGTCCCTGAACCTCCCAGCAGAATGTCACTCCCCGCTCCGCCTCGCAAGGTATCACTACCAGCCTGGCCTTCAAGGATATCATGCCCCCAATTGCCGAATAGGGAGTCATTGCCACCACCACCATAGAGATGATCATGGTCGTTCAGATAAAGGGCCGTTGGGGAACTTGAACCACCATAGAGAGTATCGTTTCCATCGCCTCCTCTGAGGATATCGTTGTTGTCTCCCCCCTCCAGGAAGTCGTCACCAGCTTCACCATTTAACTCATCATTTCCGAAGGAGCCATACAACTCATCGTTATTGTCTCCTCCCCAGAGAACGTCATTCCCTGAGAAGCCGTTTAATCGGTCTTTCCCAGCACCACCATAGAGATGGTCGTTGCCCCATTCGCCGTTCAGAATATCGTCTCCGGCCTGACCATACATGTAATCATCGCCGTAACCGCCGTACATTTCATCGTTGCCGTCGCCGCCGTACATGCGGTCGTTGCCGCCATCCCCCCAAAGCCGATCGCCAAATTCATCACCATAGATCCAATCGTGGCCATCACCTCCATGAATTTGATCGATGCCCGACCCACCATAAAGAGTGTCGTTGCCACCAAATCCGTAGATGAGGTCATCCACAACCCCGGTAGACCGCTGGTTGATTGTGTCGCCTTTAAGGAGATCGCCAAGTACGATAGCCATCTTTGTTCTCCAAGTTAAGTTGAATTGAAAGTAAGTTCACTATCCTCAGGTATGCTGCCCTCAAGCATCTGAAGTACGCTGGGAGGCTGAAAGTCCTCTAAAATCGAGTAAAACTAACCTCGGGGATAATTTTTGCTTAGGGGATTCCCCGAAGTTCCTCCATAATTGAGGGGGCATCTATGGCGCGACCGAACTATGGGCCACAGGCGAAAAAGCGGGCAAAGCGGCTGTTTGAGGACTTGATTGCCTTTGCCAACTACGACCTGGATGATGCTGACATGATTTCTATTCGGGTGAACTGGCAGACGGATAGGCGTCTGGTGGTGCAGGCGAAGGTGCGATTTCTGCAAGAGCTGACAGCAAAAGACCGTTACGACGGGGCACTGACGGGAGAGCAGATCAAGGAAGCCCTGAAGCGGTTAGAGGACTTTGTGGAGGTTCTGGAGGACAACCGTACTGCGACTCAGGGAGCTGAGGACTGGCACTTTACCCTCAATCTCTGGTATCGCCGACAGGAGATGGAAGCGAACCTCCGGCAGTTTGAAGTGGAGTGGGAGGAACGCCGCCCCCTGAAATCGAAGCTGGCGACAAAGGATGAGGATGAGGCAGATGAGGCCCATGCAGCAGCGTTCTCTCCGGGAGAGGTGCCTCAGAAGGCGCGCCAGAGCTGGGGTGAGGCTCTGGATGTGTCTACTTTTTATGGACGGGAGGATGAGCTGACCCAGTTGAGGGAATGGGTGCTCCGGGATCGGTGCCGTCTGATCACTTTGGTGGGCATGGGGGGGATTGGTAAAACGGCGATATCTATCAAACTGGGGGAGCAGGTTCAGAACGATTTTGAGGTTTTGGTCTGGCGATCGCTGCGGAATGCACCTCCACTAGAGGAGTTATTGCTGGATGTAATTGGGGTTTTGTCTGACCAGCGGATGGGGGAGATGCCCGCATCCCTGGATGCTCAAATATCTTGCCTGGTTGATTATCTGCGTGACGCTCGCTGTCTGCTGATTCTGGACAATGCAGAGTCTTTACTGAATAGAGAGCAGCGGACGGGACAGTTTCGTCCTGGGTATGAGGGGTATGGTCAGCTTTTGAGAAGCGTGGGGGAAACCCGGCATCAGAGTTGTCTAGTGTTGACCAGTCGAGAGAAGTTCAAAAGCCTGAGCACGAAGGAAGGGCCGGATTTGCCGATTCGGTCGCTGCGACTAGCGGGGTTGCCCCAATCGGCGGGGCAGGCGGTGTTGGGGGAGAAGGGCTTTGCTGTTTCTGCTGAAGCCGGTCAGGCTCTCGTGGCTCACTATGGGGGCAATCCTCTGGCATTGAAGATTGTGGCGACAACGATTCAGGAGTTGTTTGGTGGTGACGTAGTTCTGTTTCTGCAGCAGGGAACGGTGATTTTTGGGGATATCGCTGTTTTGCTGGAGCAGCAGTTCAGCCGTCTTTCTGCTTTAGAAAAGCAAGTGATGTACTGGCTGGCGATTCAGCGGGAGTGGATGACACTGGCTGAACTTCAGGCGGATCTGTTACCCCCAGTAGCGATAAGACATTTAATAGAGTCCTTGGAAACTCTGCACTTGCGTTCCCTGATCGAGCAGCGATCGCCTAACGATAGTCATCCGTTGAGTTTCACCCAGCAGCCGGTTGTCATGGAATATGTAACCGCAACCCTGATCGAGTCAGTCTTTCAAGAGCTGGTTAGAGGACCTCTGGAGCTGTTCAACAGTCATGCCTTAACTAAGGCTTGGGTTCAAGATTATCTGAGAAATACTCAGATACGAGTGATCTTGCAGTCGTTGGCCGATAAGCTGATGGCTCAATGGGGGAGTACGGAAGCTGCTAGTGCCAAGCTGAAGCAGGTTTTAGCAGAACTGCGCAAAAATCCTGTTAGCCAGTCAGGGTATGGAGCGGGTAATCTCATCAATATTTTAGGGCAGCTAAAGTTGGATCTCTGTGGGCTGGACTTTTCGAACCTGAAGGTTCGGCAGGCCTATTTAGGAGGGCGCAATCTGCAACGGGTGGACTTCTCGGGGGCCGATTTAGCCCAATCTGTTTTTACGCAGACCCTGGGTGTTCTCTTTTCAGCTACGTTTAGTCCTTGTGGCAAGTATTTGGCAGCGGGGATTGGGAATGATGTCCATCTCTGGAGCATTAACGACAATCGACCTGTCTTAACCTGCCAGGGACATAGTGGCTGGGTACAAAGTTTGGCATTCAGTCCAGACGGACAATCACTGGCAAGCGGCAGTCATGATCAATCAGTACGCATTTGGGATGTGGAGACGGGGCAGTGCCTCAAGACTCTAAAGGGGATTAAGGGGGCCGTCCAGACTTTAGCATTCAGCCCAGAGGGAAGCTGGCTGGCGGTAGGTAGCTATGACCAGACCATCCAGGTTTGGAGAACGAAAACATGGGAATGTTGCCAGTCTCTTCAGGGACATGCAGGGAGAGTGTTGTCAGTCATCTTTACTCCAGATGGCACTACCCTCGTCAGCAGTGGGGAGGATCAAACCGTTCACCTCTGGGATGTTGAAACGGGTAAGAGTAAAGAAGTCTTTGAGATCTCCGTGAACTGGGCACTTTCTATTGCCCTTAGTCCTGACGGAAAGACGCTGGTAACAGGTAGCGATCGCACCTCCGTCAAGTTCTGGGACGTTGCCACCGGGCGTTGTCTCCGCACATTACCCAACTACACCAGCGAGGTCTGGGCCGTGGCCTTTAGTCCCGATGGTAGGCAACTCGCTACGGCCAGTGAAGACAAAACCATTAAACTCTGGGATGTTGAGACGGGTGCTTGCCTGAGGACTTTCCAAGACCACACTCAGCGGGTCTGGGCAGTCGCTTTCAGCCCCAATGGCGGAACCCTGACCAGTTTGAGCGATGACCAGTCTCTCAAGCTTTGGGATAGGGAAACCGGCAGATGCTTGAGGTCTTTGACGGGGTATAGCAACGGCATTTTTGCGATCGCAGTTTGCCCCAATGGTCGATGGCTCGTCAGCAGTGGTGAAGATCACCTGATTCGGTTGTGGAATTTAGAAACTGGGGAGTGTACCCGCGCCCTGGCAGGTCATACCAATCTGGTGACGGCGATCGCTTTTGCTCCCCCGGAGAAAATGGGTTCAGCGGGTTCTTACCTGGCTACAGGTAGTGATGATCAAACCATCAAAATTTGGGATTACCAGACTGGAGATTGCCTGAAGACCATAAAGGGGCACCGAGATTGGGTAGGAGCCCTTTGCTTTAGCCCTGTTTGCCCAAAACCCTCTGTTGGCAGCGGGCTGTTACTGGCTAGCGGTAGTCATGACCAGACCATTCGACTCTGGGACGGATATACTGGCGAATGCCTGCAAGTCCTCGAAGGTCATACCCATCGGGTGAAAGCCGTTGCCTTTAGCCCGGACGGTCGTCACTTGGCCAGTGGCAGTGATGATCAGACCATCAAAATTTGGGATCCGGTCAGTGGAACCTGCCTGAAAACCCTGATAGGCCACGCGGGGCTGGTTCTGGCTGTAGCCTTTAGTCCCTGTGGGCAATGTTTGATTAGCGGCAGCGCCGACCGCACTCTGAAGCTATGGAACTACCAAACTGGAGAATGTTTGCAAACTCTGAAAGGCCACGAACATCGAATCAGGTCTGTGGCTTTTCTTACTGAAGGTGAATGTGTAGTGAGTGGAGGGGATGATCAAACGGTCAGGGTGTGGAATATTCTGACAGGAGAACCCCTGCACCTACTCAGGGAGCACAGTAAAACCGTGTGGTCTGTGGCTGTTAGCCCAGGGATACCCTTCATTTTCAGCGGCAGCGAAGACGAAACCATCAGAATCTGGGATGGAGCCTCGGGCAACTGCGTTAGAACATTGAGAATTCCCCGTCCCTACGAAGGGATGAATATCCAGGGAGCCACCGGATTAACGCCAGCTCAACGAACGACTCTCAGGGCATTGGGGGCCGTTGATGGGGAGTAATTCAAAAAAGTTTATGAACTTTCGGCAAAACCCTTGCGAAAATCAATGATATCTCCCTGTAGCTTCTACAAACCCCCTAGTCTTCCGAAAAGCCATGAATAACGGGAACGAGAGTTCGGCAGATATGTCTGCTGCTTCGTCTGAAGACACTAGATCTCCCAAGGTTACGGAAAGGGATAAAACCCTGGAAACACCTCTTTATGCTCTCCTGATTGGAATAAATTTCTATTTGCCTAATAATCTGCCGGATGGTGGTAGCTATCGAAGCTTAAAGGGCTGCGTCAGGGACATTAACCTTACTGAAGGATTTCTGAGGGGAGAACTGCACGTCCCCTCGGAACATATCCTAAAGCTGACCTCTACTGCCAGCCAGCAGGACTCATCACAGCCCATAGAATCCGGTGAACAGCTGCCCACCCGGCACAACATTGTGAACAGTTTGCATCAGCTGGGCCGTATGGCTCCATCAGGTTCATTGGTGTATATCCACTATTCTGGTCACGGCGGACGGGCGAAGACGCTCTTCCAGGATGTAAAAGGCGAAGATGGTATTGATGAGGGATTAGTCCCAATGGATATTGGTGCCTCTAATAGCCAATATATTCGTGATCTGGAGATAGCTGAAATCCTTAAGAGATTTGAGTCTAAAGGTCTGGTGGTAACCCTGGTTTTGGACTGCTGCCATTCTGGAGGAGCTACCCGAGGGCCAGACGTGGGTATCAGAGGGATCGAGAGCATTGATGATAAGCCCCTTCTCCCCGGTCAGGAGCTAATTGCCCCCCTTGAGACCCTGGCTTCTACCTGGAAATCTTTGGCCCCAGAGGGGACGCGCAGCCTGAAAGCAGGAGGTGTACCGGCTCCCCAGGGCTGTGTGGTTCTGGCGGCCTGCCGTCAGAACGAATCGGCCTATGAATATGCCTTTAGTCGCCAAACCAAAGACAGAAACGGCGCACTGACCTACTGGTTGGTAGACACCCTCAGGCAACAGATTCCAGGCCAGAACTATAAGGATTTATATAACCGCATTCACGCCAGGGTGCATAGCCAGTTTCGGCAGCAAACGCCGATTTTGATTGGGGCGGAGTCTAGGACCGTTTTCGGTAATGAGTTAGCCGAAGGTCTGCATACGGCCACTGTCCTTCATGTCAAGGAAGATCAGGATACAGGTGAACTAAAGATTGAGATTTCCGTCGGCCAGGCATATGGCATCAGTAAGGGGGCTGAGTTTGCTATTTACCCTGGGGGAACCCGTAGTTTGACGAAGGCAAATCAGGTTGCGATCGCACGACTCTCTGAACGAGAAGCGACTGAATCCTGGTGTACGTTAGCTCCGCTTGAGGGGAAGGAGCTAAAGGTAGAACCTGGAGATCTTGCGGTGTTAACCTCCCCCCAGATTGACCTGGTGCGGCAGGTAGTCCTGATTCAGGAAGGGGCGATAGCTGCAGAGGCTCTGGATAGGCTGAAGGGTGCTTTTGCCAATAATGGATGGGTGGAGCTGGCGGACGACATTCCTGATGAAGACGATGGTGATGAGATTGCCTACCAGGTGGTGGTCAGTGGCGATGGAGAGTATGTAATTTGCGATCGCACTGGAAAGCCCTTTAAGGAGGTTCCATCCGTCTCAGTTGATGCACCGGATGCGGCAGCATCGGTGGTTAAGCAGCTGATTCACCTGGCAAAATTCCATGCTACTGAGGAGCTGGAAAATACCGATAAGAGTTCTGCCCTGACCGGGAAGTTGGTGGTTGAATGGCTGGGTACGTCGGATAGCTTTACTCCTGGTAGCAAAATTCCACGCAAATCTGCGATGAAGTCTTTTCCCGATCCATCCAGGCCTACGGTTAAGCGAGGGGAATATATTTTCTTGAAGATTCAGAATAATTCTTCCCAGGCTTTGAATGTAGCGGTGTTGGATTTGGCGTCGGACTGGTCCATTGAGCAGATTTTCCCAGGAGGTGGAGAAAATTTCTACACCCTGGATGAGGAAGATAACAAGGTGGTTATTCCAATTTCGGCTGGGGAGGCTGGAGAGGACGTCGTTAAAGTTTTAGCGACGTTGGGGCCAGCCAATTTTCGCTGGTTGGAGCTGCCGCCAATGGGTGAAGAAATTAAGGGAAGAAGTGCTACGAGAGCTGCAAACCCTTTAGAAGCAATGTTTGCAGCCGTTGCAGCAGAACAACCACCTACCCGCAAGCTGAATGAAGTCTCTACCCCAAGCAGCCAGTGGATTACGAAGCAAATTAGCCTAACGGTAACGGAGTGACCGGAAATGAGAACTTAACTAGTGTAGATCTGTCTTAAAGTAACCTGAGACCTGATTTTTTTGATTATAGGATTCTGGAAAGGCTCTATTAACCTTAATCCATTACAGATTGAGTCTAAATTTCCTTGAATTCAAGGGTTTTAGACTACCCTCTTTAGTAAGCCCCAAAGCGAGCCAAGATGTACAGCGATTCCCCCAGTCGTAAACTGTACCCCACTGATGCAGAGATTTTCTCTCAGTATCAGAACTGTAACCGCTGGGCTATTGTTGTTGGCATTTCGAAGTACAAGCATGCTGGAATAAGGGATTTGCAGTATGCCCATCGGGATGCCGAGGAGTTTTACAACTTACTCACGACTCTTAATGGTGGAGGCTTTAAGCCAGAGCATATTCATAAGCTCACTGATGCAGCTGCAACTACAGGTAATCTGCAAAGAACCTTTCGCAGTTTCCTCAAGAAGCCTTCCCGTGAAGATCTGGTTGTCATTTATCTTGCCTGTCATGGCGCACCAGACCTTGAGATTCCTGACAATGTGTATCTAGTTACCCACGACACCGATCCAAACGATCTCTCTGGCACGGCTTTGCCAATGCGAGAGATTGATGATGCTTTGCGGTATACGCTTCGTGCCAGGAAAATCATCATCTTTGCTGACTCATGCCACAGCGCAGCTATTGGAGGAGGCATCGGCAGGAGAAGAATCCTGGATGACTCAGCTCTAATCAATCGATATTTGGAACAGTTAAGGCGTTCTAGGGAAGGGACGGCTCTACTGACCTCCTGTGAAGCTAATGAAACTTCTCAGGAAGATGCTAAATGGGGCGGAGGGCATGGGGTTTTTACGCATTTCTTGCTGCAAGGAATGCGGGGGAATGCTGACCGTGATGGCAATGGCATAATCACGGTTGGTGAGCTGTTTGATTATGTCACTGAAAGTGTTTTGAAAGAGACCGATTATGAACAACATCCGACGAAGGGAACGAACCCGTTTGACCGAAGTCTGCCGGTAGCTGTTATTGATACCCAACGTTACACAGACCTGGCTAAGACAAGTCCTGATGTTACTCAAGAGCTTGCCTTAACGACTGATGAAATGCTTAAGGGTACTGAAAAATCAATCTTTACAGGGCGAGAAAATGTGACCGTTAAGATTCCTGCTGGGGTTAGTCCAGGTAAGCGGATTCGGTTGAAAGGAAAGGGCAACTTTTCCCAGGGTTCTCAAGACCGGGGGGATCTATACTTATTAGTCACTCAAATTCAGAGCACTCCTTCAAGCAAGCCTGAGAGAGTAGTTGCCCCAACCGAGGATAATAGAGGCAGCGATGTTAACGCCTCACCACAAAACTTGCAAGCTTCACCTAATAGTGAAGCAGGATACTCAAAACGATTTCAAGGCATTAAAAGTTCGGGAGAAAGGAATCATTCTTCGCAAAATCAGACAAGGAAAAGATTTTTGTATTGGGGTTTAGGCAGTGGCGGTCTTTTGCTGTTAGCTGTTGCAGGAGTAGTTATGTCTCAACAAACGCCCATTACTTCATCGTCAACCAGCTTTGAAGATAGAACAGCATCCGCTATGAGCCAACTTGCATCTGAGCAACAGATACAGCTCAGCATAGAAGAACTAAGACTTTTCCTAAAGGATGGCAATGTTCAAAAAGCAAAGGAGCAGACAAAGAATGTTATTCTTACTGCTGCCCAGAGAGAGCAAGAAGGATGGCTCGATGAAGATAGTATCACTAGCTTCCCTTGTGAAGTTCTGTTCGATTTGCAAAAGTTATGGGATGAACTCCCTCTTGAAACTGTTTCAGTGTGGAGCCTAGCGGCGGAACTCATACCTTCCAATACCTCTACATCACAATCTACTGAATCTACTGAATCTACTGAATCTACACCGGAAAGTAGAAATTTGCTCCTGAACAAGCTACGTTTACGGATAAAATGCCTGGAAAACAGTGAAGCAAGGCTACAGCAAATCATGAATGAAATGAATAAGGGTGCTATTGAGGCGATACAAAATATTGAGCCTTGAGAAATAATTGATCGTCTTTTGAAGAACTATAAAAACTTGAATTTCAGCATCAATTTTAGGCACGACCTTTATCTTTGATCTCAAGATTCGACACTCGCGAATTGCTATTATGCATTCTCAAAAAGGACTAGATTTTGAGTTAACAGTTTCCTTAACTGCCTAGGCTGTAATTTTCAAAATTCTTATTCTAAAGGCCAAAAAATGTTCTCTTCTGTGGTCATAAAATTGGGAAGAAAAGGCTAACCAATAGAGTAGGCACTTCCCACAGTCTTAATTCAATGACATTCAATTTGCCGGAGTTTTTGTAGATCTTTTTGATTTTGTCTAAATTTCTCCTTGAAATACAAAGGCTCCCCAATAAAATGCCAAATTGTTATCCATTTTCAAGTTCAGTTGAGTCTCTCGTAAAGCTTCCGCGTAGGGTTTTCCTTGAATTGCCAGCTCGTAAAAGCTCTCCATCAACTGCTGGGTCTCCTTATCAGGCACATTCCATAAGCTCATAATCAAAGTCTTTGTCCCGGCGAGTATAAACGCTCTTCGCAGGCCAAATACCCCTTCCCCTGTTTGAATGTCTCCCAACCCCGTCTCACAGGCCGAAAGTACCGTTAAATCCGTATTGCTTAGGTCTAAACCAGCCACATCTTCAGCCGTCAGAATGCCATCCTCTGCTTCTGGGGGTAGAGCCCCGTTCCTAAGCCAGGTATTGGCCCCCGCCAGGGCTAACCCCGATCGCAGCATTGGGTTTTCCAGCCCGCGTCCCGTCAATCGCTCCCTTTGTTCGGCTGAATCAGGCTGCTTCGTCAAAGCCTGGTTCTCCAAAAAGAACCCGTGAGTCGCCAGGTGCAAAATCCGGGGAGACCGACAAGCTTTTAGCCGCGACTCCAGTGCTTCATCTCCCATGAGTGCTTCAACACCGAGCAACTCAGCCACAATGTTTCCCTCTTGCCGGGTGCCCGCCAGTGGCTGAAAGGAGAGGCCACTGCGGTCAACTGCTCTCAGTCGTCCCAGGGCTGATGGGTTAACTTTTTCACCCTGTTCTCCTCCTGGTTGGCTCGCCAGGTCAAAGTTTGGGTCCGCAATCACTAGCGGGGCGGTAGAAGGGTGCCCTGGTTGTTGCCCAAACCGCAAAACATCTCGTCCGGTGCTGAGGTAACTGATCGAGTATTCATCAATCACAAATCGATCTTGCTCCAGGGGCAGCACTTCCAGGGGCAACCGGCAAAGATCTCCATCTGGTGCCACAAAGAGGTGGTGGCGAGAATCCCCAACGCATTGAACGATGGGGTCAAATATTGTTTGCCGTAGCGTATCACCGAGCCCGGCATCCGATTCTTCCTCATCCCTGGTCTTCACAACTTCGAGTTTTCGCGCGTCCACCTCTCCAGTAATTGAATTTCTGTACCGGGTAATCCACTGGTCTATCTCAAACGCCTCGCCCAGGTCGATCAGGCTAACTTTGCCAGGTTGCCCCGCCAGCAAAATGAAGGCTAAGTACCGGCTGGTTCGCACGATTTCCACCAGAGCAGTCCCTTCTGGCAGGGCGGCAGCAATGCTTTCTCCCGTGGCATTGCCTAAATCATTCTCCAGGGCAATTTGCGGTATCGCCCGGCTTAGCTCCGCTTCCAGTAGCTGACGCCGCCGTTCCAGCTGGTTTAGTTTGTTTTGATAGGTGGCAATATCTTCCCCCTGAGGCCCGGACAGGGTTACTTGGGCCATGTTGCGCCGGGTCACCACCAGATCTTGCAACCTCGTCGCCAACTCAGGAAACTGATCCTGTAAAACCACCTCCTTCTGAATGCGAAGGTAGTCAAAGTTAATGCCCTTTCGCTGCACAATCAGGTCAAATCCCTGCTGGACAATGGCCGGAGTTTGCTTAAACCGCAGCACCAGATCCATAAACAGGCGCGTCTCATCCTGAATGGTCTTCCAATAGTCCAGCCGCACCGACTCAGTTGCGGTTGAAAATACCTGATGTATCTGTCTCCAGGTAATTGCTGTCGCCTGGGTCAGACAGGCAATAGCCTCCTGCTCCTTACCCGTTTTGATATAGAGGTCAGCCAGCCGTTGGAGCACTTCTCCGCAGTTTGGATGATCTGGCCCCAAATATCGCTGACGAATATCAAGAGCTTCCTGCAGGGTTTGGATTGCGTCATTCAAACAGTCATGGCTCGTCTGGAAATAAGCGTAGTTCAGTAGGGTAACCGTTGCTTCCAATTGTTTCCCGGTGCCAGAGCCTTTGATTTTCTGTAAGACTTGCTGATAAGTTGCCTGAGCGTTGCTTTCTTCGCCAACGCTTTCTAATAACGATGCCAGGTTATGGAGATGATGAAACTCCTGTTCAGCAGGATTTTGCTCAAGTCGAGCATAAATTTCTCGAACAGCTTGAACTAACGCCCCCATTTTTTCAGGATTCTCTGACCCCCTATACAAACTTGGTAAATAGGACAGGGGTGGGATACATTCTGGATGGTCATGCCCAAACATCTCCTGAGTCATGCTTAAGGCTGCTTCAGTTTTCTGAATTGCCGCTTCGCGATTACCCAAATGGTTATAAATCGAACCCAGCTTAATTAACATGCTGGCGATGTAAGCCTGCTGCCTGCCGCTAAACAGGGCAGAAGCAATTTGCAAGGCGTGTTCAAGTTTTTCTGCCGCAATTTTGTAGCTACCTGTCCAGACTAGAAGACTTGATGTATTGTTTAAGGCCGTTACCAAGCGAGAATAAATAACCTGCTCATAACCAGGATACTGAGCACTCAGGGCAAGCTCATAGGCTCCTAACGCTTCTTCGCAGGCTTCCATAGCCTGTCGATAGTCGCCCCATTCCCTATACAGACCGGCACAATTTAACCAGGCATTTCCCAGTTCAATCAAATAATCCAGTCGGGCGGCTGGTTGTGAAACTAAATAGCGAAGAGAGCTGGTAATCTCCTTGAAAAGGATTTCCGACTCCTCATAGTTGGCCATATATTTGTAATCAATCGCCAGATCATTCAATAAATGAATGTAATCTGGGTCGCATTTTCCGCAGTGCTGTTGCGCAAAACTTCTGAGCTGTCGCCCAGCTTGAATCGCCTGTTCAAACTCGCCCTGTTGATAAAGCTGCCGAAACTGCTGAAATCTTTCACTAACCTGGTAATAAAGAGCACTATCCATAGAGCGTCACCATGGGTAGAAGTAAATACAGGTTCTTCGCAGGCTCCTCTCCCAGAGTAAGCCGTAATCCTGAAAAGTGAGATGGCTTAAGCAAAATTCAAAGATCCAAAAACAAACTCACCTTCAATTTTTTTGACATTTCCTTGGATTGCCGAAACCAGGGAGTTACCATCAGTTAATTAACGATTCAGGATAGAGGTAGGGCAATGGCCAAGGGGTTTGAGGGGCCACCGTGGCCATCTGAGCGAACAAGCTTCGATCGCAACCTGGCCGTTCTTATCGGAATTGACCAGTACAAAAGTAACCACATCGCCAACCTCAGCACTGCTGTCAGCGATGCCGAAGCGTTGGCGACCCTGTTGGAACAAAACTTTTTCAACCAGCCGCAAGATATAGTCATCCGGCTGTTTCAGCCCCACGTTGAACCTACTCTGAGCGAGCTTCAAACCTTACTCACCGATACCCTTCCCAACAAGCTCAAGCCCGACAGAAGCGATCGCCTGATTATTTACTTCGCTGGTCACGGTTTACCCCTTAACAGTGATGAAGGGCCAGCAGGTTACCTAGTGCCCCAGGATGCAGACCTGGGGAAGCCAGAGTCTTTGCTCTCTATGCAGACGGTGTATGAGTCACTCAGCAAGTTGCAGTGCCATCATTTGCTGGTCATTCTCGACTGTTGTTTCGCTGGTAGATTTCGCTGGGCTACCAGCCGCAAATTGCTGAGTGCCCTGTCCACTGTCCATCGAGAACACTACGACCGCTTTATCCGCTATCCGGCCTGGCAGGTCATCACCTCCGCCGCCCATGATCAAGAAGCTCTGGATGCGGTGAAATTAAGTGCAGACCAAAGGGGAACTACCCCTGACAAACAACACTCTCCCTTTGCCCTGGCACTACTTGAAGCTTTAGGAGATGGTGCTCCTGACAAAAAAGCCGTCCGCTACAAAAACGCCGATTACACCAGAGATGGCGTAGTCACTGCCCATGAACTCCTTGTCTACCTGCAACAGCGCGTCAGCGAACTCTCCCAGGAACGACAGGCTCCAGGCCTTTACCCTTTACGACGGGAGTTTGATAAGGGTGAATTTATCTTCACCAGCCCCAACTTCAACGCCCATTCTCTCCAACCTGCCCCAGTTCTGAATGAGGATAACAATCCCTATCGAGGGCTTAATCCATTTGACGAACGGCATGCCCATTTCTTTTTTGGAAGACAGGCCCTGGTCAATGAGCTGATAGAAAAACTAAACCAGCCTGACCAGGTTCTAACTACGGTTCTGGGAGTCTCCGGATCCGGTAAATCAAGCCTTGTCAGAGCAGGCTTAATTCCCCAGTTACGCCAGCCAGAGTCCAAGGGATGGAACATCCTTAATCCTTTTCGTCCAGGGGAATCTCCTTTTCGGGCACTGGCGAGAACGTTGCTCCCCATTGCTGACCCAAAACTCATCCAAAGGGTTGAAGCCCTGACAACCCTGAACCAGCAATTCAGCCAGATAGTTGAGCAACACCAGCCATCACCTAATCAGTTAAACCAGTCTTCTCTGGCTGAGCAGTCCAATTTAACTACCGCGTTGGCCTGGGCCAACGCCTCACCAGGCGCAAAACTATTGCTGCTGTTGGACTATAGACAGGAAGTTAGTGACCTTTTGGAAAACAATGTCTCGCTTGAGGAGAAAGAGAACGTCGAACAAATTACTCAGGAGATAGTGAGCAGACTGGATGGGATTACGGACAATCTACAAAACAATCCTCAATCATTGCGGGGGATTGTCCAGGCATGGCACCAAAATGCTGTAGATGAAAAAATACTGCTCGTCATCGATCAGTTCGAAGAGCTGATTACCCTGGCTCCTGAAACATCGGTAATGAGCGAATCAGAGGCAATACCTTCCCCTCATCAAGGCAATAAATTGCCCTTTTTATCCCTGTTGCAGGAGGCAGTGACCCGCTGTACCGACTCTCTACGCATAGTAGTAACCCTGCGTTCAGATTTCGAGCCGAGGTTTTTAGAGTCCCCACTGCAACTGTCCTGGAAGGATTCACGCTTTCCCATTCGAGCAATGACCTCAGACGAATTGCGACAGGCAATTGAGGGACCGGCTCTAAGGCAGGCTTTGTATTTCGAGCCAGAGAGCTTGGTTGGGCAGTTGGTGGACGAAGTAGGCCAGATGCCAGGGGCATTACCCTTACTATCTTTTACCCTGAGTGAGCTTTACATCAAGCTTTTCGAACGCTGGAAAGTGGACGAAACCACAGGTAGAGCTTTACGCCTTGAAGATTATAACGAGCTAGGAGGAGTAGCGGGAGCCCTGACCCAACGGGCAACAGCGATATATGAGGCATTGGATGATAAATCTAAGGCTACTATGCAGCGAGTCATGCTCAGAATGGTCACCCTTGATGGTGAAGGGGTAGCAAAGCGCCGTGTTCCTGAGCAAGAGTTTGAGTATTTGGATCCAGTAGAAAATGGGCGTGTGAAATCTGTACTTGATTCTCTAACCCAGGCAAGATTACTCGTAAGAGGTCAGGAAACAGGCATAGTTTATACAGAACCTTCTCATGATTATTTGGTGCAGGGATGGTCTAAACTTCAAGAATGGATTAATCAATATAAAGAGAACTTAGGCTTACAGCAACGTTTGACTCTTGCAGCAAACGATTGGGGTTCCAGAATTGGAGAATTATGGGTAGAAGAAGTTGATCGCATTGCAAGAGCAAACAAGATTCTAGCCTCAAGGGATAATAATTGGCTCAATAAATTGGAGACGGAATTTGTCATAAAAAGTACTGAGGCCAGGGAAGACCGGATCAAGAAACTCGAAGAGGATCTTCGTATTTCAGAGGAACGGCGAATTAAAGCTGAATTGAGAGAAAAAGCTGCTCAGGCGTTAAACCTCTTGCCTAACCAACCTTTAGATGGTTTATTATTAGCTCTCGAAGCTACGCAAAGTAATGCGGAGGCTTCTGGATTAGGCTTATTAAGCCAGGTTCAAAATGCACTAATGCAATCCTTATGTATAGCAAGAGAGAAAAACTATTTTATTGCTAGCCATGATAATATCACCTACCCTTTGTACTCTATTGCTGTTCGAGATAATGACTATAAAATTGCCGCATGTAGTACCAATAGAGTATTTGTTTGGGATGTAAAATCAAGTTTATATTTCTCTCTGGAAATACCCGATTACTGTAACAAGATAAATTATTTGACCTTTGATGAAAATAATAACCTTTTAGTTTTTTCCAGTCACCCAAATGACGTTGTCAAGGTATGGACGATTGATGAATCTGGCGAAGCAGTACAAAAACTGTTTGAAATGAGGTTGGGAAAAGTTAGTTCTATAGCCACCGATAAATCAGGACAGTTCATTCTTGCGGGAAGTCTTGATGGAAAATTTTGGGTACTAGACAAGGAAGGGAAAGTTCTAAAGTCTCTATTTCATCCGGTAGGCATATCAAATTTAGCAATCCGATTTGACGGCCAGTTAATTGTATCCGCTGGCAGCGATGAAAGCATACGCTTTTGGAATATAAATGACGAAGACGGAGAAACATACTTTATTGACAACCAAGGTCCCGTCAGTTCTGTTGATTTCAGTCAAGACGGAAATTATCTGGCGATTGGCTGCCACAGTGGAGCTGTTGTAGTTCTGGAAAATCATTTCAATAATCGATGGACTCAAAAACAAGGCTTTCCTGTTTTTCATGATTCATCTGTTACAGCAGTTAAGTTCAGTCCAGATAACAGCTGTCTTGCAAGCACAGGAACCGATTATACAATTCGTTTATGGAATTTGAATGGGAAACAACACCTTAACAATCTTGTTGGGCACCGACGCGTTATCACAGACTTAGCATTTAGTCCTGATGGGCAAGAGTTGATAAGCTGTGCAGCAGGAGAACCCAGAATCGGCGATAGTTCAAATGGCGACACCAGTGTGAGAATATGGGACCTTTCGGATCCACTAATTGTTAAGAGCTTCTCAATAGATAGTTTGATTTTCATCTATAGTCTATTACTCTATAACGATCATGTAATCATCTTGGGTCAAAGTAATGACTGTTTGGAGTGGCTCGACGAAAATGGTGCCATTCTTCACAGAGAAGATAAAAAGGTGGACGTGAAATCTCTGGCTATCGATTTTTTCGTGGGAGTAAATCGAGGAAAACCCGATGATTCTGAATTCGTTGTAATGCTCTCCAAGATTGAGGAAATTGATCCAATAAATGATTATTTTGAGAAGGTAATTTTTATGGATTCCGAAACTTACACACTTGAGTCCAAAGGTCAAGTATTCCGGAGGAAAAATGAAGGTAAAATTGAAGGACAAGTCATTCCTGACAATGGGCTCAGTAAAAATATGGATACTATTGCCATAAGTCCAGATGGTTCAATTATCGCTTCAGGACATCTTGATGGAACAGTTAAGCTATGGGATAAAGATGGAAACCTCTTGAAGAGTTTAGGTGCTAATAAAGCAGAAAACGGGGTCAAATCTATAGCTTTCAGCCCCTCCAATAACTTGGTTGCTTGCGGATATTCAAACGGTACAATTCAGTTGATGGACATTGATGGAAACTTAGTCGGGAAACCATTTGGACAGCATCATACTTGGGTAAGTTTTTTGACGTTTAGTAGTGATGGAAAATTCTTGGCCAGTGCATGTCGATTTGAAAGCGATCCTGCCAAGAAAGTTTGTGTGTGGCGAGCGTCTCCGGGAGAGTGGATAAAGTCTGCTTGCACCAGATTAATGGATCACCCAAATGTTAAAAGTCCTCAATTAGTTTTAAATCCATCGAGACAAGCATCTTGCACTTCGGTTAGAACAATTTGCCAAAAGTGGACTGAAACAAAATGTGATTAAGAATTAAATTTTCATAACAGGTCTTAACTAAGAAGGACTTTCTGCCTCCGCTATATCCAGGCTGATTCGCCAGTTCTCACAAATAAAGTCAGAGGTTCCCTTGGCAACCTTCTTAACGATCAGAGTCCCTACTAAAACCGCAATAGATTGTGGCAAACCCAAACTTCCTACAAGAACTGGAGCTAACAGGCTTGTCATCTTAGCCGCAGCCTCCGTTGTCTTTTCACCCATGAGTTTATCCAGTTCCGCTGCTAACTCACTATCTCCACCAATAGGAGAGCAAAGTAGCTTGTAAGCTTGTAAGCTGGCAGAGGCGAAAATATCCTGGCCTGCCTTTAAGAAGTCATCAAAAGCACCCCTTGCCACAGGAATCTCCTCTTCAAGAGACTCAACCGACTCAAGTTCACTCTGCTCTGCTCCCCGTGGACTGGCTTCTATAGCTTCAGCACGAGCTCCAATTTGAGCTGCCAACTCCTCCTCGTCCAGCTCCAAGAGATCCTGTGCAATGCTTTGAATATCAGACATGGCTGCTCCATCCTTCGATATCAAGCAAAAACATTTGGCTGCTTCTTCCAGTTTAGTTCATTAGCCAAAGCTGCCTGCTGTATTTTAGGGCTAGTAGAATTCTTGCCAGCTCTGGTTTGTAGAAAACTTAACATTGCATAACCTCCTATTTGCAACGGTTTTTGTGTGATTGCTCAGCCACCGTCCTTCAAGGCCTAAATCATATAGCAATAGTTAAATTCAATCACCTCCATCCAGATTGTGTCCCTGGAAACTTCGGGGATCCCCCAGGTTGACCTTTTCTCGCAAGTCTCTCATTTCTTGTCTGGCAAGGGGTTCGGCCACCTGGAGCGGAATTTCCTTATGGGCACCTCCTGTCGCGATAGTGAACCTATCAACGCAACACCAGCGTTCACATCCGCAGGAGATTGTTATGGTTACAACCCTTTCAACCCATACCTCCGTCCGAGGCGCAAACTGCTTCAAGACCAAGTTCAATACCCAGGCTAAAGGTCACGACCGCGTTAATGCCTACTTATTGATGATGGCCAGCCGCTTAATCTTTGCCGATCAACTCGGCGTCAACTGGACTGACCAGTGGCAGTTTCAGCAAACCTTTGAAGCCCGCTTTCGGCCCCTGGGTATTCACCAGTTTGACTTCATCAGCGACCTGTCCAGTAGCCATAGATATGATACCGATGGCGTTGTCATGTCTAACGACAAGGTAATCATCATTGTCTTTCGAGGCACGGAGCAGCAGGCCGGTTACACCTCCCAGGTTCGGGACTTCATCAAGACCGACTTCAACATTACCAAGACGGCTGTCCCAGAACTCGGTGCAGGAGTCGAAGTCCACTCAGGCTTCTGGAAAGCCTTTCGGGAAGTGCGAGATCACCTGATTACCGTGGTGAAGCGGCACCAAACCTCTAATCAAAAAATCTGGATTACAGGCCACAGCCTGGGTGGTGCCATGGCCGTGCTGACTGCCATCACGCTCCAGTCCTGGAACATTCCGGTACAGGGGCTCTATACCTACGGGTGTCCTCGGGTGGGTAATGAACAGTTTCGCTATCTGTATCTGTTCTCCCGCATGAATGTGCAGCGTTATGTCTATGCCTTAGACCTGGTGCCCATGGCCCCCGACGATCTGTTTTTGGGCTATCGCCATATAGGTAAAACCAACAACATTCGCGTTCTACCTTTTCCAGGAGCCGGGCCTTACGATTCCTGGCTGGATCTCGATGCTCCCGAAACCCGCATGATCGGTAACACCAGTAACCACGACGTGCAGCGTTACGAAGCTGCTCTCTTCCACGCTTTGCGACTGGCTCCGAATCAGCAAGGGGATGTTCCTACCCCGGCTCGTCAGCACTAACGGTTCTGTGCACCAGGGTTAGAGCGGCAATTTTTGCCCTGCTTCCAAACAACTACACCTGTGCCCCAATTCGTAAATGGGGTGCACTACCTACCACTGTTTTCAAACCAATCTCAATTGTTCAAAGGAGACCATTAATGTCCAGACTGATGTTAGGTGGAAAAGTCCTCTACAGCGACATGCAAACCCCTGTCGTCAATGCCCGTGTTCAGATTTACGATCTCGACCGGGGCGGCAATGGCAACGACAGAATCTACGAAGGAAGAACCAACAGCAACGGCGAATTTTCAGGTCTGTCCCAGGAGTGGGTTGACCGCAATACTATTCGTATCAATACCCCTTTCGGTTCCTTCATCCAGGAGGTGCCAGATGTCCTGGCTCTGGAGTTTCGCGTCGATGCCGATGGCCGAGTCCACAAAGGGCCCTATTTTCACATCGGTGATAATGCCTCCGTGCCCATTGTCATGCCCATTGCTCCTCCTGTTTTGAAAGCCCAGCGGGAAGTCATTCATCTGATTACCCTGAGCGAAGAGATGGATGGAGCCAGTAAGCAGTTCTACGAAGCGGTAGAAGCTGGGGCGGCCCTGACGTCAAATTCCCTGCTGGGTCCCTACTATGGGAACATTTACTATTTACAGGAACAGCAGGCCACCCTATCGGCACTCTGTCGCCAGTTGGAGCAGGTGGCTGCCAAGTCTTCGGTCAAATCCGTTGATTTGATCATCTCTCCCCATGGCCTGAATGACGAATTGTACTTCTATCCCAACGATGGGGTGTCCATTGCCCTTGTGGCAGACAAAATCAAAGCGATCCCGACGGCCTATCGTCGCAAATTTCGCATGGTGTTCTCCACTGCCTGCTTTGGGGCTTCTCACATTGATGAGTGGTTAGACTGCGGTTTCCAGGCAACCTCTGGTTCTGAGCAAGTCTATGCCGATTCGCTGGTGAGCTTCCCTGCTTTCCTGGGCACCTGGGTAATGGGAGGCAGCTTCAGAGACGCGATCGCTGCAGCGAACAATGCTGATCCCCTGCGGGTGCAGGATAGTCTCGCGAGACCAGTCCTGGAGGCGATGGGGTCTCCCTTTGCCAACCAGGTCAACAGCACCCGACGTATCGGTGGCAATCGCAACCTGCGCATTTCCTCAATGCCAACCTGAAGAATGGGTAGGGACTTACTGCCCTAAAAAGCAATGGAAACCAGGCGGAAGCTCCTGATCTGGCTAGATCAGGGGCTTTTCTATGAATTATTTGAGAAAGACAGTCCAGGATTTATCTGCTGATACTCCTCTATTACCTGTTGCCAGAACCTTTGGCCAGTTAGATTCCCTTCCTCTTGCGTGATCTCCCACCTGCCCTGAAACCGATCAAACACCTGATGCGCCACCTCCCGCCCAATTCCCCGCCGCCGATACTTGCGCAGAATGAAAAACTCCGCCATCTGCCACAATGGCTCATCCACATCCAGTCTTCTGACCAGCACAAATCCAGCCAGTGTCTCCTCTACCCGTACCAGAAACGGGTAGCGCCCCGGTTCTGTCCAGTAGTGGTCCACGTAAGGATAGTCGAACAGCCCATGCTCATTGACATCCTTTCCATTGAACTCGCTGTAATCATGCAAACACAGCTCCAGAAGATGCCGTATCACTGGTTTATCGTCAACCTGGGCAGGCACAATCTCAAGCTTCATCTATCTCTCCTCCCGGCTGCTGAAGAGATTTGGCCATCAAAATATTGGGCTTCCCTATACCTTCCGCATCTGGCAGTACCCCAACGATACGAAACCCCAACCTCCACCAGAACCCGCAGGGATGGGGGGCGACCTGATGAAAGCTGGCAATGGCAGTTCCAGGGTTCCCATACAAATCTACTCCTGATAATGACGTAGCATTGGTCTCATCGCTGGTGCCAATCAGCAGGGTTAATGCTCCTTGCTCCCTGGCCCAGTCCTCCACATGGCTGACCATCTGGCGGCCCCAACCCTTCCCCTGATCAGCTCTAGCGACAATTAGAGGATGGATTTCTACCACCCGTCCGCTGAATTGCCGAAAGGCTCCTGCCCAGACGACAACGCGATCGCCTTCCATCAGTACCCGGCTAATGCCATCTCGCTCCAGGCTCTCATGAACTTCCTCCATCGCCGCTTCAACCGTGGGCAACCAAATCTTCGAAATGCTCTGGGAGGCTTCATAGGCAACTTGAGCCGTCTGCCGAATCAGCTCAGCATCCTCTGGTTTGAGATCGGCTATGCGAAAAGGCTCCATTTCAACGTGAGGCAATCAAGTAGCCCTATTTTCCCACGCCCAGGTGGGTTAAGCCCATGATTCATTTCACCCACGGTGGATCAAACCTTTAGTAGTCCAGGTAAGGATAGTCAAACAGCCCATGCTCATTGACATCCTTTCCATTGAACTCGCTGTAATCATGCAGGCACAGCTCCAGGAGATGCCGTAGCACTGACTTATCCTCGACCTGGGCAGTCAGAATCTCAATCTCTATCCCGGCCTCACCCCCGATGACCTCACCCTTCCCCGACATACCGCAGCACAGAATCAATGAACCGCTGGCTGAAATAGATCCCGGCCTCATGCATGGCATCCAATAGCGGCCTGACCGCTTTGATTTCACCCGATTGCTTCGCCTGAATCAGCAGCCCTACCGATCCCGTAACCCTGATCTGCAACGGCAAAGGCAATTAACGGCGTGGCGTTGCTGATAATGTCAGTCATGATCCGTCAATTCAGCCAGTCCGGCCAGGTCCGTCTGCAGAGCAGATTCATCATAGTCAAAGACGACAATTTCCTTTTGAGCCAGAAGATCCATAAATGCCAGACGGTTAAGCCCCGCCAGTTCTGCCGCTTTGCCCAACGACAGTTGCTTATTCTGGAAGAACGCGATCGCCGCCAACAACCGCAACTGCTGGCCTAAATCAGTCGCCCCCATCTTCAGGGCCGCCAGAATGTCCTGGGAAACTTCAAAGGTAATGGTTTCGTTACTCGTTGGGTTCATACCTTCAGTGCCCTAAGTAGGGACAAGAGAACAGGGTTCACTTTATTCAGCTTAGCCGGATGGCATCGCTATATCCTTCTTGAGGATAACGGCTTAGACCTGGCTAAGACCGTTTCGCTCAAAGCTTTCATCGATTTCCTCAACGGCATCTTCAACCGTGGGCAGCCAAATCTTCGCAATGCTCTGGGAGGCTTCATAGGCGACCTGAGCCGTCTGCTGAATCAGTTCAAACTTACTTATGTCTTTGTCTTTCCAACCCCTTGAACTCCCTAAAGAAGCAGATTTTCTAGTCACCTGGTTGTCCAGAGAAATCTGGCCTTTCCATGTCAAGACTCACCTCAGCCGGGATGATGTGTTGCAGTGGATTCAAGAGGGCATCTTCACTGGCACCGACCACCAACCCTTCTGGATTCTGTCCGCTTCCCAGGAACGGGTCGGTCTCATTCGCCTGTACGACCTGGACGATGCCGATGATGGTTACCCCCTCTTTGACTTACGCATTCATTCCGCTTATCGAGGCCAGGGCATCGGCAAACAGGCGGTTCAGTGGCTCACTCGTTACCTGTTCGAAACATGGCCCCAATTGGAGCGTATCGCTGGCACTACTCGACACGATAATCGGTCAATGCGGCAGGTGTTCCGCCACTGCGGCTACGTAAAAGAAGGGCACTTCCGCCAGGATTGGGATGGGTCGGACGGTCAGAAGTATGACACGATTCAATACGGTATCCTGCGGGAAGACTGGGTCAATCAAACGATCACCCCTGTCGTCTGGAACGACGAAGAGACGCAGAACTGGACGATTCGCCCTTACCAGCCATCGGATGAAGCTCAGTGGCTGCGGTGCAGGGTGCTGGCCTTTCTCGACACAGCTTACTTCGACAATGTATATCGGGAAAAGGAGCACTACTCTAATCCTTCCATCGAACTGGTTGCCGAATTGGACGGCCAGATCATCGGCCTCATCGATGTTGAGTATGAGGAACCTGGCAGCGTCTGCTCCCCCCCAGCCGTCCCTGAACTGGCTGGAAAAGCAGGCGTGATCTGTAACCTGGCGGTTCACCCCGACTATCGTCGCCTGGGCATCGGCAAGGCCCTGCTGGAAGCAGCAATTGTCCTGTCCAGGCAAGCTCAGCTTTGTCGCCTGGAAGCCTGGACTCGCGACGATGCTCCCACCCTGCGCTGGTATGAAGCCCAGGGCTTTCAGAAGGTGGAGACCTACCTGCACGTTTATCTACAGGATGATGAAGTGCAGCAGGGGCTTTGCAGCAGCCTGCCGGGTCTGTGCCCCATTCATGCGTTTGCCCACTATCAGGGGGATTCAGCACATAACATACGCCAACAGTTTCAGCGGGTGCATGACTGCAATCGCTATGACCTGACCCTCAGGTAAGGGCTGCAATATCCTCGCTCAGGTAGCGCTGTCGGTAGGCTTTCTGTTCTGCTGTCAGGGCCGAATCTCTGGGGAGCGTCTTCAGAGCACCCTGATAAGCAGCTCTGGCTTTGGGTTTGTCGTTGAGATGATAGTGGTAGATGTCGCCTGAAGCCTCATAAGCATTGGAGAAATCAGGGAACTGCTGGGTGAGAGTTTGATAGAGCAACAGCGCATCTTGATACAGTCCCCGTTCTTCCAAGGCTCTGCCTACCTTCATCAGCATCTCTGGGGCGATCGCAGTGGCGGCTTGAGTGATCTGCATACATCCGGCTGTCGCACCCTCAATGAGAAAAATGTCCAAATATTTCTTTGCCGAAAAGGGTTTAAGTTCAGCCTGACAAACCTGGATCGACAAAGCATTGGAGTCGTGATTGAGGGTTTGTAAAGTTTTTTCCAGATGCTTTTGATCAAGCGCACTCCCTTTCAGGTAGGCATCAAAAAAAGCCAGAATACTTTCACATCAGAGGTTCGTAGTGGGTGAAGCGTACTGTTGGGGTGGCCATGCTGAAGATCATCAGTGGTGGCATGGACGGTATAGCCTTGCTCAAGCGCTCAGCAATATCTTTGAACATTGGTTCACACTCCGCATCCCATTCTCGGGTTGAGTCCAGACTCACCACCGCACGAATGTTGGCTTGCTCCTCAGCCGCACAACTCAGTACCGCCGAGGCTCCATAACTGTGGCCCAACAATCCGATACGAGCCGGATCTACCCTGTACCGATCACACAGCGAATTGATGATGCAAGCAATGTCCCTGATGGAACGGTTTGAATTCGAGTCCACTCCAAAAGACAGGCCATGCGCTGGTTGAAAGGCGCTGGTGGCGACTACATACCCATAGCTGGCTAAAAACTCCAGCAGGGTGGGATTATCGACAATGTTGCCTCCCAACCCCTGGTGATAAACCAGGGCTGGAAAAGAACCTGCGAGAGGTGGAGCATCCTGGTAGCAAGCGGTAGAGGTTTGGACGAAGGTTTCAAAGGTGTTAGCATCGGCGGGTTCAAGGTCAGCCCAGCGCTGCCCCATCGATTCCTGGCACGCTGTCTCAAAAATGAATGTATTCAGGGCTTCAACAAAATCCTTCAGCGAAAGGTCGCCAGAAGACAGGCTGAGATAGCCTTTGTAAGGCATGGCAGCGGTGTTAGCGGCAGGTTCTGCTGGATACCAGACCTGCACGGCCAGGGGACGCCCTGTTGGGGAAAAGTGGGATTCCCCTTCTGCGACACCAGGCAAATCGAAACGTCGGCTGTAGTCGCGGATGATATAAGATTGAAACCCAACGCCATAGGAACCGGGGAGCAGTTCACCCCATAAACGAGGGGCTGAGGAACTTGAGGACGGTGTTGTAGAGGCTTTCAATTTCGTCTCCTTGATGCAAGGCGTCTGTGGTTCGAAACGTTACAAACCAATCTGAGGAGGAGTCTCAGGCAGGCCGAAATCGGAGGGCAAGGCCAGATAATTTTGCTAATAGCAAAAGAGGAATTTCTATGGTTCAGTTTACAGACTCGCTAGACACCCTCACCTCTGACCAGTTGCAAGGCTTTTTTGTGGGATGGCCCAATCCCCCTTCCCCAGTTACCCATCTGGCGCTGCTCAAAAACAGTGATGAGGTGATCCTGGCCATTGAAGAGAATACTGGAGCCGTTGTTGGGTTTATCACGGCTATTACTGATCAGGTGCTGTCGGCTTACATCCCCCTGCTAGAAGTCCTTCCTGCCTATCAGCACCAGGGCATCGGCCAACAACTGGTGGAGAAGATGCTGTATAAGCTGAGGCATCTATATATGGTGGATTTACTTTGTGATCCGGACTTGCAGAGGTTCTACAGCCAGTTTGCGATGATTCCTGCCACCGGTATGATGCAGCGGCGCTATGAAAACCAGGCTGGGGGACTTGCCGAGCAATGACGTTATGGTTTGCTCTCCGTCTGTGGCGACGGGAGTATCAATTGAGTGTCGGGGAATCGTCGAGACTGTCTATAACAGGGTCAGTTCTAAAGATGCCGACATCAGCAAATCGAACTGGGGCAAAGAAACACATTACTCGTACTCAGGACGGCAATCGGTGAAGGTAATGGCTTCACTATCGAGGAAGCCTGCGATCGCCATTTCAAGCACCATCTCCAGGGGATATTGAGTTTCCTGAGAGTGAGCCAGTAGTGCCCTTTGGATGCGCTCCGGCAATGCTGCTAGAAACATCTTTGCCGCAACCGGGCTGAGATGTTCATCATTTTGCTGAGGAGGAAGGGATGTACTGGTTGATTGCATTAGTCCCTCGCAGGGTATCTAGCGTTGTAGGGTGGTTTTGCAGCCGCGATAATCATGGCTTCTAAGGACGATGATAACGTCTGAAGCTCGATGAAATTAAGTGGATATAGCAAGAGCCTGACAGCATCAGGATTGTAGCAATCGAGCCAGGACCAGAGAAACGCCTTATGCCCATCTCGAAACCGTTCCCTGCTGTAGCGAGTCTTACCTACATAAAGAAGCCCTAGCTCTCGATGGCGAACTGCATAGATGCTGGCACTGGCTGTCACATTCTTAAAGGCGCGAGTAACGGGGATGCATTGGTCAAATGGAGTAGAGACGAGAGAATTTAAGATGGCTGATGCTTGTGCTTCGAGTTCCTGAGTCATGCTCAGACAGAGATCCTGGGTTAAGGTAAATGATCTGTCGCAGAGGATTGTAGCTCAAAGCGGAACACCTATCGCTGCTTAAACCAATATCTCATAACCAGGTGGCTCACCAGTCGTCTGCATCTGTCGCACTCCGTTGGGGACTGGTCTGCTGGGGTTAACAGTTGCTCCAGTTCGTTGAGCGTGTGCCTATGGTAATTTTCTCGAGCGTATATTAAGAAGGAGCTGGAGGAATATTGGATAGAAAGAGGACAGAATTCCATACAGTAGTTTCTACAGCGCTTTGCAAGCGCGTGTGGTACAAAGTTTTTGATGAGAGCCGCGCTCCGCGCGGCTCTCATCAAAAACTTTGGCTCTATCTCAGCGCAAAGCGCTGTAAATCAGTAGAAGTCAATCATTCGAATATGGCTTCCCCTGGTGTGGTGAGTATCCCTGAGAAACTGCACTACTCAAGCTCGATCTGCTCCAGGTTAGCGGTTCGGAGCTTTGCTGGTGCTGTTTCTGCGATCGCCCTCCCCCCCTGATTCTGTTTCTCCTGCAAGTGCCGCTGCACCTCCCGAAAATCATGCTGCATGGCTGCTTTTGCCTGGTCAGACAGCCCGTTCCCCTGCACCACCCCTCTGGCAACCTCTACAATCCTTCTCAGGTAATTCTCCGATTTCCCCAGTTCGTGAGCGGCTCGATGCCATTTCCAGAGCGATCGCATCACCTCCTTACTGAAAGATTGGGTAGTGTTCTAGACGTGTGGATTTGAGGGAGAATGAGGTTTGCCGCTATCCACAAATTCGCTTATGGTATTAGAACCTGTTCTATGCCCTGATTGTCAAAGTTCTGATGTCGTCAAACACGGTCAATCTGCTGCGGGAAAACAACGCTACAAATGTCGTAACCCTGAGTGCTGTCGCAGCACCTTCATTCAGCACTATTCCTACCGGGGTTACCTGAGAGAGGTCAAACAACAAATCACTGAGATGGCACTCAACGGCAGCGGCATTCGAGATACCGCTCGGGTGCTGAGTATCAGCCCAACAACGGTCATTGAGGAATTAAAAAAAACCTCGTCACCTGAGGCAGGTTAACTCAAAGCTGCTGGAGCAACTGCCCCAACCTGACCTTGCTGAAGTCGTTGTCGAGCACGTCGAGGCAGCAGAAATGGATGAGATGTGGAGCTTCGTGGGCCATAAGAAGCATCAACGCTGGTTATAGCACGCGATCGATCACGCGACGGGCAAGGTTCTGGCGTATGTTCTGGCTCCTCACTCAGATGCGGCCCTCCAACCGTTGATGCAACTGTTGCAGCCGTTTGGGATTGAGCGATTCTACACCGATGGTTGGGGCGGCTACACTCGCATCCTGGATGAAGAGCAACATCAAGTGGGCAAGGGTCACACCCAGAGGATTGAGCGCAAACACTTAACGTTACGCACTCGCATTAAGCGGTTAGCCCGCAAAACCATCTGTTTTTCCAAGCCGGAGTGGTTACACGACATTGTCATTGGACTGTTTGTAAACCGTTATGAATTTGATCTCGCTGTCTAACTCTCGTCCACATGTCTAGAACACTACCGATAGGTGTATCGCGGAGTCCGGTCGAGACGTAATAGCGTTTACCCCCATACCGGAAAACCAGTTGCAAACGATTGTTGGAAACTTTGATCTGAACCGTACCGACTTTTGCCCGACTACGAGTATTACTCCTGGAGTGCATCTGGGAAATCCTCCCTGTGCAGTAAATGGATGTATGCAGCAAACAGGTGTAGTGGGTAGATGCATGAAGCGAACGGACGTTCTATCACCCTACCGCATTTGTCCAGATTGGGGGCAAAAATTTACCCCCAAATTTACCCCCAAAGTCGTTCCAAACTCTCCAAAATCGCTCCAAAAAGAACCGACGCAAAAAAATAGGACTGGCTGAAACCACGTCCTGGAAAGCTTCTCCCGTAAGGGAAACGCTTGATTTTTCTAGAAGCTGGTGACAAGATTCGAACTTGCGACCGGCTGATTACAAATCAGCTGCTCTACCAACTGAGCTACACCAGCGCTCATAAGTAATCATAGCATTCCCGCAAACCATGTTTTTGTTACAGGGGTGCTTTGGGAGGAGCATCTTGTCCGATACTCAGAGTAGGTGGATTTTGGAGCGGTGCTACCAGAATCTTTGACTTATGAGGATTGTTTGATGCTTAGAAAAACCAAGCCCCCGGAACAGCGCGTGGTGTTGCCCGGTGTTAGTTGGCAACAGTTTCAGAGCCTGCTGGAGGAGCTTGGATCAGAGCGTATCGCTCGCCTTACCTACTTCCGGGGCAAATTGGAGATGATGACTCCCACCCCGGATCACGAGCGCTGCCGTAAGCTGATTGATTCACTGGTGCAAGCGCTGGCTGATGGATTGCGGCTGCGATTAGAGACGATCGCCCCCGTGATGTTAACCAATCCTGATTTTCAGTGTGCAGTGGAGCCAGACGCTTGCTACTACCTGGAAACGCCATTGCCAGCGGGAGTCACACCGGATTCTAAGCGACAGGCCGAAATCGCTCTTCCAGAAGATGCACCACCAGACCTACTGGTGGAAGTTGCCATTACCAAAAGCCAACTGAACAAGCTTGCGGTCTATGCAACAATGGGCGTTCCAGAGGTCTGGCGGTATGTCACCACAATTGGGGATGACGTGTTGAAGGGAGAGCTATCCATCTACCAACTACAGGGCGATCGCTACGTTGAGTGCAAATCCAGCCCGCAGTTCCCCTTTTTGCCACCGCGTCGGGTTGTGGAGTTTCTGGAGCAGAGCGACACACTGGGCCTACAAAAGGCACTGGTGGTACTGCGGGAGTGGATGTATGAGCGAGCCTAGTCGTTCGTTGTGCGATCGCCCCGTTTGCGGAGAGAAGCAATCATCTGCCGTTTCACTGCACCTGCCCAGTGATCAAAGTCGAAATTTTCTGGAACAACAACTTGAGAAGGCTGAGGTAATTCTTTCTGTTTTTCTTCAATCTGAGCAGTATTCATAATTGTCTCCTGGCGGATATTAAATCTTCTTAACTGAGTGATTAACCTCAGTTATTATCATCTCCTATCCAGGAAGAAAAGGCATCATTCCTTTGGAAGATGCAAGGTGGGAACTGCATGGGGATCGTGCAAAACTTGCATAGAATTCAGGAATTCCAATATCCGGGGTAATTTGGATAGGTTCATCTCTATACGAAGATATACCCCCGAATGTCGTCAGTAGAATTACAGCACTTTGCAAGTACATGTGGTACAAAGTTTTTGTTGAGAGCCGCGCTCCGCGCGGCTCTCAACAAAAACTTTAGATCTATCTCAGCGCAAAGCGCTGTAAGTAAAGTTAAGACCTCGTGACACGGGGTGGGGTGAAGAGAAGCATGTCGCTTCGTACCACGGATTTTAAGCAAATAGGCAGCCCTCTTTTGTTGCATCATTCACTTAGAGCCTATCCGAAAACCCAAATTCTGGAGGGCGCGACGCTGTGGTGTCGCGCCCTCCAGAATTTGGGTTTTCGTTATTCGGATAGGCACTTACAACAGGATTAACCCCTGCTTGATACCCAGAGTCACGGCTTCTGTGCGACTGGAGACGCCCAACTTGCTGAAAATGGAAGCAATGTGGAATTTGACCGTATGTTCTGAGATGTGGAGTTGTCGGGCGATCGCCTTATTTCCTACCCCCTCCGAGAGCAAAGTCAGCACTTCAATTTCGCGGGTACTGAGCGGAGAAGCGGTCGCTGCTGGGGGGGAAGGAACCGGAGTGGCGGGTGTTGTCAGTAGGAGTGGGAGCAGGTCGGGGTGGAGGGTGACCAGGCCAATGGTGGCCGCTTCAACAGTTGCGATAATTTCGCTGGCGATCGCTCCCGCTGGCAACACTCCTACCACACCGGAGCGCAGTAGTTCACCAAAACCCTCCAACGGGTCATTCTCTAACAGCACCACCACGGGGGCATTGAGCGAATCTGTTTCCAGGTCAGGCAGGAGAGCAGCCAACTCGTCCACAGACTCCAGATGTAGAAGCAGAACCTGAGGCTGCCATGCTTCCAGTTGTCGCATCAGGTCAGGGGGAGCAACCCCCAGCACTTCCAGAGTTGTGCCCCCGGATAGGACTGCCTCCAGCCCCGCCCGCATTACAACCGACGCTGCAACCACAAGAACACGAGTCACGCTGCCTCCCGATGCTGACTTTGTCGCCCAAGGGTAATGGTGACACTGCTGATGTGGCCACCTCTCAGTCGGTCCAGGGTAAGTCGGTTGCCCGGTGTGCTGCGGGAAATGATCGCAGAGAGCCACCAGGGCGATCGCAACGGTTCCCCATTCACCCCCAGCAGCACATCTCCTGGAAGTAATACCCCTTCAGCGGGACTGTTGCTCGTAATCTCCAGCACCAGCAGTCCCAGTTGTCCCCCGTAGCCTCTGATATGAATGGGGTACAGCGTGACCCCCAGCAAGGGGCGATGTCCAGACTGCTGCACAAATGCATTGACCGTGTTGCTGGGAATCGCGATCGCCAGTCCATTCACAATCATGCTGTTGACGCCAATCACCTGACCGCTAGCGTTGACCAACGGCCCTCCAGAATTGCCGGGAGCCAGCCGCACGTCTGCCTGAACCCAGGGTTGATCTGCTTTGAGATTGGGAGGTGAATGAATGATGCCTGCGGTGACGGCTCCGACCAGACCCAGGGGGTTGCCAATGGCGATCGCCAGTTCTCCCACCCGCAACTGGTTTGAGTCGCCAATCGGTGCAGCAGCCAAATCGGTGGCCGACACCCGCAACGTTGCCAGATCCCGTGTATCATCCCGCTGATCCACCGTCGCTGTCAGGGTTTGTCCCCCTTCCAGCTCAACTTCCACCCGTTTGCTGCTGACCACATGGGCATTCGTCACAATTAGCCCGTCGGGTTGCCAGATAATCCCCGATCCGGTTCCCCCGCGTCCATCTCGCACCTGAACTGTCGAGCGGCGCAATCCCGCAGCCAGTGAAGACAACGCCTCCGTCAATTGCGATTGCACATTCATTGCGTTTGCTCCTTATTCTCCGAATTTCTTGGTGGGTGCGGCATTTGGTTTTTCGACTGCGGCCAACGTTTACGGGCGTAGCATTCGGCCATTGCGTTTTGCCCTCGGCTGTAGCAGATCTGCCGAATGCTACGCCCCTACGCAATCGCCACCCATCCACGGTTCGGCTCATCGCTCACCGCAACGCCCATCCACCCTGTTCTTGAGCCTGCCGAAAGATCCCCCCATCCCCCGGTTTCTTACGCCCGTCTCGGCCTCTCCCCCACAATCACGGTTAAATCAACCAGCGTTCCTCCCCGAATCACGCGCACACCCAGAGGCTTACCCACCTGCTCGGGATCAAGCTTGGCCTGCACGTCGCGGTAGTCCTGTACCGGGCTATCTCCCAATGACACCAGCACATCTCCCAGCAAAATCCCTGCCCGGTCAGCGGGACTGTCGGGTTCGACGCTGACCACAATCACGCCGCCATCACCGGATAGATTTAAGGCATTGACCATGCTCCCCGGCAATCGCACGGTTTGCATACCGACACCCAGGTAGCCACGAGACACCTGTCCGTTCTGAAGAATTTGGTCGATCACCCGGTCGATAGTGCTGGCGGGAATAGTGAGGGTCATATGGCGAGGGCCGCTGGTGTTGATGCCAATCACCTTGCCTTCTGCGTCAATCAGTACGCCACCCGAACAACCGGGATACAGCGTCACATCGGGACGAATGAACTGGTCAATGCGCCCCCCATGCCACGATCGCCAACTCCCGCTAAGGGCGCTGATAACGCCCATACTGGCGCTGGTGCCATTTTCACCCGATCGCCCCACCGCCATGACCAGAGTTCCTACCTGGAGGGGAATCTGGCTCACCTGCACCGTTGGCAGATCACCAGCATTAATTTGCAGAATGGCCAGATCGGTGCCTGCATCGCGCCCTGTCAGAGTGGCTGGAACTGTCTTACCGTTGGGCAGTGTCACTGAAATTTCTTCTTCCCGCCGAATCGTGTGGTCTGCGGCGACGATAATCCCTGAGCGCCAGTGAACCCCGCTGGACGAGCGCCGCTGACGGGCGTGAACCGCGACAATTGCCGATTCGACCTGGGCGATCGCCCCCGCCAGACTGTTTGAAAGCGCCAGTAGAATATTGGAACCCTCGGTGAATCCCGTACTCATTTCCTTTCCTCAGTGTTGAGATGTGAACTGCTGTTTCTAGCTTGCCGGAAGCGACCGTCAGTCGTGATCGGAGAAAAAGCTAGTTGGGTGCCTGGAAAAATGGCTAGTACTCAGCGGCTTAAGTTTGCCAATGGTTGTGAGTGGGGGCGCGAAGCGCCCCCACTCACAACCATTGGTTTATTTCCGTCATGCAGTACCAGGGAATGCTTGAAAGAACATTACCTCAGGTAATTAGCCCCCGATCTCAGACATGACCCGGTTCAGCGGCACCTCCTGCTCCGCCAATCCATGCCCCCAGGGTTTGAACCAGATGCCTTCCTCGATCAGCGCCTTCAAATCCTCGGTGCTGGCTCCCTGGCGGAGTGGGGTCAGGAGATCCAGTTCCTTCTCGCGCAGCAGGCAGAGGCGCAGGCGACCGTCAGCCGTCAGTCGTGACCGATTGCAGCCAGCACAGAAAGGCTGAGTTACCGAGCTGATGAAGCCCAGCGTTCCTGCAGCGCCAGGGAGTTGATAGAGGCGGGCTTCTCCGTCGAGTTGGCCGTCATTGAGCAGGGTAGGTGGGGCCAGGTGGTGGGCGATCGTGGCAAGCAGTTCGGCTTCGCTGACGGTGTTGGCCTGCTGGAAGTCTGCGACCTCACCAAAGGGCATCATTTCAATAAAGCGAATCTGCCAGGGGTACTGATAGGTGAGACGGGCCAGTTCGACGATATCTTCCTGGTCATTGAAGCCGCGTACCACGACCGCGTTGAGTTTAACTTGTAGTCCTGCCGATTCAGCGGCTAGAATGCCATCCCACACTTCGCCAACGCTGCCCCAGCGGGTGATTTTGCGAAACTTGTCGGGGTTGAGGGTATCAATGCTGATATTGACCCGGTGCAGTCCGGCGATCGCCAGCGAAGCCGCCAGTTTCCCCAGCAGTAAGCCATTGGTGGTCATGGCCACCTGTTTCACCCCCGGTGTATCTGCAATGCGCCCCACAATTGGCACAATATTTTCCCGCAGCGTGGGTTCGCCACCCGTCAGGCGAAACTTCTGGAAGCCCAGCAGCTCTGCAAAGATGGGCAGCAGTTGGTAGAGTTCCTCATCCTGAAGCAGGTCTGCTTTGGGACGAAAACTCATGTCTTCCGGCATACAGTAAACGCAGCGCAGGTTGCAGCGATCGGTCAGGGAGATGCGCAGGTAGTTGATGTTGCGGCCAAAGCGGTCGAAGGCCATGCAGTTGCCTCAAGGGTCACAGCGGTTAGGAATATTGATGATTTTACCGAAGGGGAGAGTTTGAGAGGGGATGCAATGCCCCTGGCTTCAGACATGG
>CAZVXA010000007.1:0-65274 GCA_964630955.1 uncultured bacterium
CCCCCCCCCCCTCTCTCAAAAACAATTACAGGTTAATTTGTTCACGATCCTTAGGTAGCTTGTGAGAATAAGTTGATCATTTTGGGTCAACGCCTGCTCTCGAACAAGGGGCTTAAGCCCCTTGCCTGTCCAAGTTATTTTTGCAAGATTCCTTAGATACCGCCCATCAACGATCGCTGAGACTCGCCTCTCATGAACGATTAACCCCGATAGATGGGTGCAGGTGTTTCCAGGGTACAGACATGGGAACTGTGAGGATGGGTCTCCTCATCGAGAACGTGAATCACGTGATTGTAAATGTCCTCAGCCTGCTGAGAAGAGTTGCCGATACTGGTCAGACCCAGTTTGCCGAACTCTGACAAACAGCCCATCAGGTGAAAGATGGTACCTGTCTCGGTAATGCTGTTGAAATGCAGTTGATGGTGGGCGATGATGTCCATCAGGTCACTGGGCAGGAGGCCCTTATAGCGGTCTTTTTGCAGGTTATCGGTGGCGATGTAGTACTTGGGTTTGCCCTGCTGGTTGTAAAAGAGTCCTGTTGGATGGTCATAGCGCCCACCTGTGAGCAGCTTCAGAGCCATGAAGGGATGGGTTGTGCCGCCCTTACGCAAGTTGATTTCAATTGCCTGAATATCCCAATCCCCCTTGGGCTGGCGCACCGCCATAAAGTCTACGCTAAATCGCTCCAATGCGCCTTTGGCGGCCAGCACCCTACCGACTGCATAGCCATAGTCCTGGAGCTGGAGTCGGTAGACTTCGTCAGCGGGGAAACTGCACCCCAGGAAAATTTGTCCATCGGGACCACCGAGAATCTGGTCGTGGGTCGAGAGGACTTCCACATCCCCGGTGGGCGTGATGCGGCATTGGACGCTGGGCGATCGCTTCTCCTCGCCCTCGATAAATGATTCCACAATTGCTCCCAGTTCTGGAATTTTGTCGCTAAAGCTAGTCCAGGTCTCAGAACTGCACTGGAAGCTGAGGTGGTTGAAATGGTTCAACAGTCCCTCGGTTCGTTCCCTGCTGCTGACCCGTCCAGGGGCCAGGTGGTGAATTGGACGCAGATCCAGTAGCGCGTTTCCCTGTCCTGAAAAGCCCTCGTTGAGCTTCACTACAGCACGCTGGAGGGTTGGCTGGCGTTCCCACAGCTCTGTAGCCGCTACCGCCAGATCGGTTGATTTCCAGGTCAGGAGGCTGCCATCGGGATGGGGGACTCCTGCTTCGGTGAACACCTCCCGGCTGCCGCTCTTGGTTCCCCAGCAGAGCAGGTCGGGATCAACGGCCAGCAAGGGAACGTCTAGCGCCAGGGACAATTCCCGTTCCAGAACCGTGGAATTAAAGCAGGTGATGTATGCATGGTCCGCCCGTAATGCCTGCTTGATACGGGTGAGCAGACGGGGACGCTCCAGAATTTTTTGGGTGAGAGGCTTGAAGGAGGTGTCGTAGGTGCACAGCAGGAGCAGGCGATCGCGCGCATGGGAGAAGGGAATCCCCGGCAGAAGCTGGAGATAGTACTCGATGACGCTAGGGTGAATCGGTTGGGAGGTGACGTAGATTAGCCGGGTTCTCGGATTCCGCAGACGGATCAGCGAGAACAGCAGTCGCTCCTCGTAATGATGGATTCCCTTGACCTTTTGCAGCTCTCGCTGATCCAGACTGAGAGACGGAACCACCAGAATATCGGTGTCCGCCCGGTCAAACTTATCTATCGAATGCCAGCGATCGCGCAACTTAAGCTGAAGCGATCGAAACCGCTCCACCTCTGTCTTCGAGGGAAGTACCAATTCTTGCATAGCCCCAACCCTGCCCCTACCAATGATGGGTATGATGCGATTCTAATATTCTTCTAGATTTTGTGAAATCTATCTTTCTTTTGAGTTCCCTACACCTACTGACAAGGGTTTGGCCTCACAGCAGAGGGATTTTGCTGAACCTGTAGACCTCGTTTCCAGGCTCTGCCTGGAACGAGCGTTGTTTGCAATATCCCTCTGCCAGAGTTGACGAAAGAGAGCTACAGGGCAGTCATCACCTTCAGGAGTTCTGCCGAGAGATTCTGGCCGGAGCGCGATCGCTTCTGAAACAGCACGCCTGCCAGAAAATAGATACTGTCGGAGTAGAAAGCTTTGCGGTTCTGGCGTAGTTCCATAATCCAATTTTTAACTTTAGGCTCAGAGCTGTAGTAGCCGAAGGGAAGGGGAGTCACCATAAAGTCAGCAACCTTATAGCCGTTGGCGATCGCCCACTCCACCGTATCAACCGGGTTAGAATACGCAGACACCAGCACCATCACGTTGTCGCAGTCCACCGACAGCAGTTTTTTGGTAATCGTTGCGCCATCCTCACCACCGTGAAGCGCTGGCATTAAAATGTCGTTGTCAGGTGCAGGAATGTAAGGGGGATTGGCCACCAGATAGGTGGAAGGCGTCTGCTCCAGTCCCTTGAAAAAGCACTCGTTATGTACCTGGTACTTGTGGCTGAGCTGATACTGAGTAATGCGAGAACGAGCTACCTCACAGGCTGCGGCACTCAATTCATAGCCGTTCACTTTCCCTTCAAATCGGCTCTTCAACAAACCACTGATCACCGGGCTACCATCTCCCGCTCCAAACTCGATCACCGATTCATCAGGAGGGCAGTGGTTCAGCACCATTTTCTCCAGACACTGGGCGTAGAACTGCGATTCTTCAGGGCAGAAGAAAACCTCGTGATTGGAGTCAGTTGACTCAGCGACGGAGTGGCGATCCATGAGCTGTGCTGCACTCATCTGAATTACATCCGATACCGTTGCTTTCTTCATACTTTTGACCTGTTGAAGTGACAATTCCAGAATTCTTGAGCGAACGGATTTGAGACAGTAGATCGAGCGTCCTACTGACACAAATTACTATGTTCTTAAAGAGACTAAATCTGCTGTATTAGTGAAGTTTCTGTGGTTTTAGTAGGATGCGTTAGGCAACAGCCGTAACGTATCGCCTGACGTTCTGATAATGCGTTACGGCTGTTGCCTAACGCATCCTACAGAAATACTTAAAGAACCTCACCAAACTGCTCAGCGGCCTTGATCGCCCGAATCACTGCGGCTCCGGCGCGATCGCCCATCTGTTTCTCCTGGTCGTAGCCCAGCACCAGTTCCCAGGCGTCTTCGGGGTACATTTCCGCCAGCGGCAGCGCTACATCAGTCAACATCCATTGACCGTGACGCTCATCTTCGCGGATGTGCAGTTCCCAGTAGCCCATCGCGGTGTCGGACAGACTCAGCCGCTGGGCAGCGGTCATGTAGTCGCGGTAGATGGAAGGCCCTGCAATCTCAAAATAGGTGAGGCCGCCGTTGTAGCGCAGGAAATGGCGCTTGCGTTCGGTCAGTAGAAAGTTGTGGTTGATCGATGCCAGCAGTTCCCAGGGAACCAGGTCGCAATAGGACTCCGGCTGGGTATTCAGCCCCAGTTCCGCCATCATCTGGGCGTAGAAGGTGGAATGCTTTTTGTGAAAGCGCCCGTTGCCGTATTCCTCCATCAGCACCCGGATCAGCATTGCCTGCACTTCATTGCTGGCCCCCCCCAGAATGCGAGACATGCGGCTGGCTTCCACCAGACCATCCAGGGAGGCGATCGCCAGTAGCCGACGATAGCCCTCAAAGGACATTTCTTCCCGCAGGTAGCGCTTGTTCTCATTGATAGGGGGATTCAGGTCTGCTTCACAGCGGTCGATCAATGCCTGTTTCACATCCATCTGGTGGTAGTGATCCAGATCGCACTGGGCGATCTCCCATGCCTGCCAGGGTTCTTCAATGCGATCGCGCACCCACTGCAGGTAGAACGAGCGCTCGTTCCGGTAATGCTCCAGGTTGTCGTACCAGAAGAGATTCAGGCGGTTAATCCGGTAGAGAATTCGCTGCAAGAACAGGTGAGCAGCAGCGTCCCCTCCTCCCCGATAGGCCGCCCGTAGAGCGGTGGATAAACTTTGCTCAAATGCGTTGACCAGCTCAGGATTTTCTCGAATCTTCTGGTCTAGATTTTCGATGGTGAACAGATCAACGAAGGATTGTTCAGACTGAGTAAAATCTGTTTTCTCGACCGTCGATACAGGTGCAGCGATTTTCTCCTTAATCCATTGAATCGGATTTGAAGTTTCCATCATAGAGAAGTTGGTCACTTGTGATCAGTTGTGTGAGGGAATGGGTGTGAAGCAATCCACTGACAGGTAAATTGCCCTTGCAGCCTCGCAGTTTCCCTACCATCAACCATAAACAAGCGCGAACTCCTCTTCCGTCCATCCTCAGGTAGACAATCTGAGAGCAAAGTGAAGAAGTTTAACAACGTCGTTTACCTTACTGGATTTTTGACTATTTTCCCTGTAGCGCCGCGAAACGCTCTCTGCGAGAGCGCTTCGCGGCGAATTTAATTTTAGCGCCGATTGTTCCTGAAACGCTGACTACGTCAGCGTTTCAGGAACAATCGGCGCAATTTAGTCAAAAGTCCAATACCTTAAGGAGCTGCTGTTTAGTAAAACCCCAGTTTTCACTTGGCGCGGCAAAACCACGCCAAGTGAAAACTGGGGTTTTACTGAGATTTTTTTATGGCAAACCCCCTACAGCTTTATGGTGAAGCTGACGCACCAGATCCAGATCCAGGTAGGTCGTCCAACCGACCTGACCTCCAATGACCTTGTAGGGCGTACCCGGTTCACCGAAGCTGTCCAGCACGACCAGCGCACCTGTAAAATCGTGATCGCTCGTGTAATCGTTAATCGTAATAATCGTTTCAAGTCCCGCTTTGCGTGCCGAGACCAGACCGTTGTAAGAATCTTCAAAGGCAATACAGTCCGAAGGCCGGAGGCCCATTTTGTCGAGGGCGTAGAAGTAGATATCGGGGGCCGGTTTTTTAGCAGGAACAATATCTCCGGCGGCGATCACCTCAAACCAGGAAAGACTGTTGGGGGCGAGGGCGTGCTCCAGCAGGGCGATGACGTTGGCGGGCGTGGTGGTGGTGGCGATCGCCAGTCTTACCCCCTCCGCTCTGGCTTGCTCAATCAACCGTTTTACCCCCGGACGCAGGGGAATTGCCCCCTCAGAAAGCAACTGGGTGTAATGTCTCGTCTTGGCAGCATGCAGATCGGCGATTACCTGTTGCAGATTATGGGGCTGCTTGTACTCCGGGCGGAATCGATCGAGGTAGAACTTCATCCGCTCCTTGCCGCCCGTCACCTCCAGCAGCTTGCCATAGAGTTCCACTGACCAGTCCCAGTCCAGACCCGCCTCTCTAAAAGCGCGGTTGAATGCCACCCGGTGACCGTCACGCTCTGTATCAGCAAGGGTTCCGTCTACGTCAAAGATGAGTGCTTGCAGCTTCGCCATACCAATCAGATCCAATCCGCGAAATTTTGGTTATATTTACTATAAATCGTTGGGCGCATCTTCCCGAGTTGCGCGAAGCGCGAAAGGCCCTTTACTATCCTCTCACTATGCTTACTCCTGCGCTCAACCTTGTCCCAGAAGACTATAGCCTTCTGACCGACCTGTATCAACTGACGATGGCCGCCTGCTATGTCGGCGAGGATCTTGATCAGCGACCCGCCAGCTTTGAGCTATTCACCCGTCGCCTGCCGGACAACTACGGTTACATGGTGGCAATGGGGCTCCAGCAAGCACTGGAATACCTGGAGCAGTTACGCTTTACCGAAACCCATGTGGCAGCACTCCAGGCCACTGGCTTATTCACCCACGCGCCCGATCGCTTCTGGGAAACTCTTCTTTCCGCCCGCTTCACCGGAGATGTATGGGCTGTTCCAGAAGGCACCGTCATGTTCCCCCACGAACCGTTGCTGCGAATCGAAGCCCCCCTGTGGATGGCCCAACTGGTGGAAACCTATCTGCTCACGACCCTCAACTACCAGAGCCTGATTGCCACCCGCACTGCCCGGATACGTGATGTCGCAGGTTCAACGGCGATGCTCCTGGAATTTGGTACCCGTCGCGCTTTCGGTCCTCAAGCCGCCATGTGGGCGGCCAGAGCCGCGATCGCTGGCGGGATGAATGCCACCTCCAACGTCCTCGCTGCCCTGAAGCTGAACCGTCAACCCTCCGGCACCATGGCCCACGCGCTGGTGATGGCCCTGGGGGCGATCGAGGGCAGCGAACAGGATGCCTTCTCTGCCTTCCTGCGCTATTTTCCCAAGGCCACACTGCTGATCGATACCTACGATACCGTCGCTGCCGCCCAAACGCTGGCCCAGCGCATCCAGCAGGAAGAAATCGAAATCGGCGGTGTGCGCCTGGATTCTGGCGATCTGGTGCAGTTGTCCCAAAAGGTGCGATCGCTCCTCCCCCACACCCCCATCTTTGCCAGCGGCGATCTGGACGAATACGAAATCCAGCGCCTCCAGCAGCAGGGCGCTATCATCGATGGCTACGGTCTTGGCACCCGATTAGTAACAGGGACACCAATTAACGGCGTCTATAAATTGGTAGAAATTGATGGAATTCCCACCATGAAAGAAGCCAGTGGCAAAGCCACCTACCCCGGTCGCAAGCAAACTTTCCGGCGCATCATCGATGGAGTCTGGAGGGGCGATCGCCTCGGCCTCATCAACGACGACTCACAGGGAACGGAACCCCTCATGCAGCTCGTTATGCAGAACGGTCAACGTCTGCACCCCATTGAATCTCTGGAACAAATCGCCCAGCGAGTGTCTACCAACGTCGCCATTCTTCCCGCAGAAGTTCGACAAATCATTGATCCAGCCCCAACACCCCTGGAAATTGCCCGGTCGCTCCAGTCGCTCACAGAACAGACAAAGCAGAGAATTCATAAATCATGTCCTCACCGCGATAGTTCCTGACTCCCTTCGACTCCGCTCCCTTCGACTCCGCTCAGGGAGCTACCCTTCTCCCTCAATTAACTGTCTTCTCCCTCAAGACACTACCTTTCTTCCCAGATTTCCCTGTTACCTATCACCCATCCACCCTGTTCCTGAGCCTGCCGAAAGATCCACCCATCCACGGTTCGGCTATCGCTCACCGCAACGCCCATCCACCCATCCACCCATCCACCCCTATGCCCACCCTCGCTCTCTTTGGCACCAGTGCCGACCCACCCACTGCTGCCCACCAGCAGATTATCCACTGGCTCTCCTATCACTTTGACCAGGTCGCTGTCTGGGCCTCCGACAACCCTTTTAAAGCACACCAGACGCCCTTAGTGCACCGCATGGAAATGCTGCGTCTGCTGATCGCAGACATCGCCCCCCCCCGGCACAATATCCATCTGTGTCCCGATCTCAGCCATCCCAGAGCATTGATCACCGTTGAACGGGCACAACAGCAGTGGCCAGATGCGGATTTCACGCTGGTTGTCGGATCGGATCTGGTGAACCAACTGCCGCGCTGGTTTCGGGTGGAGAAACTATTTCAGCAGGTGCATTTACTGGTGGTGCCACGTCCGGGGTATGACCTCCCCCTGGAGGATTTCGATCGGCTGCGGCAATTGGGGGCAGACGTGGCGATCGCCGATCTCACCGGGTTGCCCGTCTCCTCCACCGCGTATCGTGAGGATAGAGACGCTGAGGCGTTGACGCCTCCCATCGAAGCTTACATTCACCGGGAGCGACTATACCAATGGCAGGACGGAACCACAAAAGAGTTACTGACCCGTCACATCAGCTAGCAGATTTTAAGGTTGGCGTGGACAACGTGATTTTTTCCGTTGACACTGATCAGAATCGATTACTGGTGCTGCTGGTGCTGCGCCACAAAGCCCCCTATCAGGGATTCTGGTCGCTGCCAGGAACGCTGGTGCGCCAGGGAGAATCGCTGGAAGACAGTGCTTACCGTGTGCTTTCTGAAAAGATTCGGGTAAATAATCTGTATCTGGAACAGCTCTACTCTTTCGGGGGTCCCCGTCGTGATCCGCGAGAGGCTAAGAATAGCTACGGTGTGCGCTACCTGTCGGTCAGCTACTTTGCACTGGTGCGTTTTGTCGATGCCGAACTGATCGCCGATGGTGTCAGCGGGATTGCCTGGTTCCCCATGAACCAGCTTCCCGACCTCGCCTTTGACCACAAGCAGATCCTGGAATACGGCTACCGTCGCCTGCGTAACAAGCTGGAATACAGTCCGATCGCCTTTGACGTTCTACCCGAACTGTTTACGCTGGGTGATCTGTACCAACTCTACACCACTGTTTTGGGCGAAGGCTTCTCGGATTATTCCAATTTCCGATCGCGCCTCCTGAAACTGGGCTTTTTGCACGATACCGGAATCAAAGTCTCCCGTGGCGCAGGTCGCCCCGCCAGCCTCTATCGCTTTGACGCTGAGGCATTCGCACCGTTTAAGGAGAAGCCGCTCGTTTTTATCTAATCTCATTCCCAATTCAACATGAAAATTTCCATCGCCCAACTCAACCCAACCATCGGCGACCTGCCCCAAAACGCCCAACACATTCTAGAAGCAGCCCGACAGGCTCAGTCTCAAGGGGCACGACTCATGTTGACCCCGGAACTTTCACTGTGTGGATACCCTCCCCGCGATCTGCTGCTGCAACCTGCCTTCGTCCAGGCGATCACAAATACCCTGGAGAAACTGGCGAAAGACCTCCCGAAGGATCTGGCGGTACTGGTAGGGACAGTGGTGCCAAATGAGCGATCGCCCCAGGGAGGAAAACCCCTCTTCAACAGCAGCGCATTGTTAGAAAACGGCAGAATTCAGCAGTATTTCCACAAGCGGTTACTCCCCACCTACGATGTGTTTGATGAGGATCGCTATTTTGAACCAGGATTAGAGAGTACTTTCTTTCAGTTGGATGGGTTGAAAGTGGGGGTCACTATCTGCGAGGATCTGTGGAACGATGAGGAGTTCTGGGGCAAACGCAGCTATACTGCCAATCCGATCGGGGACTTAACGGAACAGGACATTGATTTTGTTGTGAACTTATCGGCATCGCCCTACAGCGCAGGCAAACAGAAGATCCGCGAGGCAATGCTGAGTCATGGCGCAAAACGCTATCGGCAACCAATCCTCTATACAAATCAGATTGGCGGCAATGATGATCTGTTGTTTGATGGAAACAGCTTTGGTGTGACCCGACAGGGAGATCTCACCTTTCGAGCAAATACATTTCAAACAGATTTATTGACAGTTGAGTTTGATGAAAGCAGACGAGATTTTGTCCTGTCTCCCGATGCGATTTCGCCCGCACCCGAGAACGAGGATATTGAAATCTGGATGGCGCTGGTTACAGGGGTGCGCGACTATGTCCACAAATGTGGCTTCCAGAAAATTGTGCTGGGTCTGAGCGGCGGCATTGACTCTTCACTGGTGGCGGCGATCGCCACCGCCGCCATCGGCCCCGAAAACGTCCTGGGCATCCTCATGCCTTCCCCCTACAGCTCCGACCACTCTGTCAAAGACGCACTGGAACTGGCCAAGAGTCTGGGAATCCGCACCGAAATTCTGCCCATCGGTGACCTGATGAAAACCTACGATACCACCTTCTCCAAACTGTTCGCCGGAACTGAATTTGGCATCGCCGAAGAAAACATTCAGTCTCGCATTCGCGGCAACCTGCTGATGGCCATCTCCAACAAATTTGGCTATCTGCTCATCTCCACTGGCAACAAGTCTGAAATGGCCGTCGGCTACTGTACGCTCTACGGCGACATGAATGGTGGGCTGGCGGCGATCGCCGATGTCCCTAAAACCCGCGTCTACTCTATCTGCCAAACGCTGAATCAACTGTCCGCTGTTGATCATGGCGAACGACCGTTCGCCCCTACGGTGGCCTCCCATCCATCCACCCCTCCACCCCTCCACCCATCCACCCATCCACCTATCCACCCATCCACCCTACCCGCCCCCTTCCGACTCCCCCCCAACGCCCAAATCCCCCCCAACGTTCTCACCAAACCTCCCAGCGCCGAACTGAAACCGGGCCAGGTCGATCAGGACTCCCTTCCCCCCTATGAAGTTCTGGACGATATTCTGGAGCGCTTCATTGAAGAACACCAATCACCAGATGCGATCGCCGCCGCAGGCCATGACTCCCAGATCGTCAACAAAGTCGTGCGACTGGTCACCCGTGCCGAATTTAAACGCAAACAGGCTCCTCCCGGTCTGAAAATCACCGATCGCGCCTTTGGTACAGGGTGGAGAGTACCGATCGCCAATCATTGGATGCCCACAATCATTGGATGTCCAAAGGTGGCAGACCATCGCGCTCCCTAAGATAGACGTTTCAGCCCAGGCAGTTCGCTAAATTTTTGGTATAGCTCAATACCTGAAGCAGGAGACCACCATGCAAGTAGCTCTGGAAGTGACCTATCGAGATGTCGAAAAAACAGCGGCGATCGATACGCTCATCCACGAAAAAGTTGCAAAACTGGAACGCATCTGTAGCTATATCAATAGCTGCCTTATTGCCGTTGAGAAGATTAACGATCGCCCCAGTCATGGTTCTCCCTACCGGGTACGAATTGACATGACAGTGCCACCCAATCATGAGTTGTGCGCAGAGAGCCATCCAACCGATACAAAACAGTATGTCGGTATAGACACCGTTATTCGGGATGCGTTTAGTAAGGCAGAACGACAGCTCAAAGAACTAACCCGGAGACAACAAGAATTCAAACAGTCAAAGAATAGCGCTGAGAATGATACAACGGCGATCGTGACAAAAATTTTTCACGACCAGGACTATGGATTTATTCGAGATTTAACAGGTGAAGAGATTTATTTTCACCGCAATAGCGTAACCCATGATGATTTTGACCGAATCGCAGTGGGGACGGGTGTAAGGTACGAAGCGGTAGAAGGAGACAAGGGACTCCAGGCTACGACAGTACATATTGTAGATAAGCCGGGAGTCCGCGCCCATCAGTCAGAGGAGACGATGATCGAACCGCCTCTGGGCTGGCAGTAAATGAGAAATGGCGCGGGGCTTAGCCCCGCGCCATTTCTTATGCCTCCTATTCTGGCAAAAATTCTGAATTCAAAACCTGCTCAATTTGATACGGACACATCACGGGAAATAAGGAACGAGGAAGATCGGTTTCAGCTGCCGCCTGTTCGATCGCATCTACATACGCCTCATCAAAGCACTCCTTTAGGTAGGACTTCAGGCTGGGTGAAGATTTGAGGCTTTCCCGAATGCGCCGACGATGTTCAACCAGGCTTCCCTTCCAACTTCCGCTCTGCATTTGAGGCTGGTACTGCCACTTCAATAGGTGGGTCAGAACAACGACCAGATTGCTTTTGAGACTCCGCCGCTCGCTGCGGGACATATCCTCAATTTCCTCAAGCAAATTCACCCAATCAACATGGGCATAGTCCCCCACCTTCAACCGTTCCAGGTTTGCTTCAACCCAGCGTACATAGTCTGTTTCGTACAATGCCGCCAGCACTGGTTCAAGGTTTGTCGTCATGGTCGCAAGTCCTGAGACCGTTTGCATCCATTATAGGGGACGGTAGTGTTGAGAGGGCGAGATGATGGGAGGGCAGGATGATGAGAGGGTGGGATGACGGGGTGAGCGCACTCCCAATCTTCCACCCTCTCACCCTCCCATCATTTCACCCTCAAGTTTTACACTCCACCACAGCAGGCGTGTTTCGGCTGCGAAGGCGGCACGTCCATCGCTGGATTCTGCTCAAAGAAACCGACGGGCTTCAGGTAGAAACCGATATAGGAAGTTGGCATCACAGGCCAGTCTTCGGGACGGGGAATGTGATGGTGCCCGAAGGTGTACCAGACCACGAGGTCGGTGTCTTCAACGGAGCGATCGCCCTCTGTCCACTTTGGCAATCCGTCGCCGCCGGGATGCTGGTTGGGATAGTCACCCGCTGGATATTTCTCAGCGGGGTGGTAGGGGGTAACCCACAGGTGTTTGGTGGTGAAGCCCGCACGTTTGGCGATCGATGACTCTGGGTGGAAGAACGGTAACAGGTTCTCACCGGGAACCAGTTTATAACCGACCGGATCGCCGACACTGTTGAGCGATTGGGGATTCACAACCTTCCAGTAGCGCCCCTTGTAGATATCCACCGTGCGCTGGGCTTCCTGCTCGGTAGAAAGCAGCGTCGGAATGGCGATACAGGCATTTCCGTGGGGATTCTCTGGCCCCATTGGAACGGCTTCGGTGTTGATCTCGTACACAGAATTTTGCTCACCGTCCACGCACATATCCATCCGCATGTTGAAGAAGTGCTGGTGAATGTGGCCCACCAGTTGCGGAGCCAGCAGGCTGCCGTGTTTGGGCTTCTCACCAGGGGCACAGGCAGACGTGTTAAGAATCCCCGTCAGTTTCACCTCATGCTGAATCGTGCCATCCTGATAGAAATACCAGAAGAATCCGTATTCGTAGTTGCCCACGGTGGCGATGAAGGAGACTACCAGGCGGCGCGATCGCCTCACTTCTGTATGGTTCGTCCGCCAGTCCATGTGCTTCCAGAGGATGCCATAGTCCTCTTCGTGCATACAGATGGCGTTTTCGATAATGGCCACTTCACCTTTGCTGTTGGTCAAAAAAGCATCGAAATAGCGGATATAGCCCAGACAGTCGCAGCCCAGCGTCAGCGAATTAGCCAGCATGCCAATGCCATACTCGCCTACATCAAAGGCATTTTTGCGGTGGTGGTTCGACTCTGGAATTCCGGCATCGTTGTATGGCACCACCATCTCGGCCAGAGAAGCACGGTACAGAATTGGACGAATCCTGCCTCCGTCCTCATAGCCCACCTCGTACAGCACCAGTCCCTCACGGGGGGTAAACCCAATGCGAAACTGCCACTTCTGCCACGACACCTTGTAGCCATCCACCTCAAAACTCGGCCCCTCCGGCTGCACAATCTCCAGGGGTTTCAGGTCAGTGCGAAACTGGGGGATATATTCCCGGGAATAGTTTCCAGCTCTGGGGGGCAACGGCACCACACCGTAATCCTCTACCCGAAGCACCTGCATCTTGTTCAAATCTACCACCGGAACCACGCCTTCGATTGGACGAGCATATCCGTTGTCTCCCGGCTCCGAGCGCACCCAGCAAAACGCCCGCGACAGCCGTAGCCCCTTTTCTGCCTCAATTCCAAAATTTCCGGCAGACCAGGGATCGACCATCACCAGATCCAGATCGGTCATGCCTCGCCGCTCCAGCGCTGCCCGAAATTCTGGGCTGGCTTTGACTGCATTCTCACACTCGATAAATTCATCCAGCATGATGGGCGGCTGTACGCCTGGGATGCGTGTCCAGGACAATACCGTTTCTTGATTGAGAGAAACGATCGCCTCGTAGGTTTGCGCCTCCGCATTGTCCAGCAGGATGATGAACACTTCCCGCTCGATCGCATCTCCAGGTTTGAAATTCCGCACCGTTTCCTTCAACGGCTCATTCAGCAGAACCGAGACAAAGCGAAAGTTGGGGGTGAGCGATCGCTGTTCTTTGAGGATGGCGATCGCCGCATTAATTTCAGTGGGACTCAGTGGATCAAGGGGGTGCTGGGCTAAAGTGGCGATCGAACCGGGCATTGGTAGTGTCGCTGTCATAACAGTTCAGGCAAAAGAATAGATGAGCTTTTAGGAAAGAACATTGGCGCAAAGCGCAAACGCTCCAGTACACAAATTCCATCACCCTAGAAGACTTGCCAGTAAAGGGCTGTATGCCAAACTACTGGACTTTTGACTATTTCTTCCTACAACGCCGCGAAACGCTCTCTACGAAAGCGTTTCGCGGCAAATTTATTTTTACGTCGATTTAGTCAAAACCCCATTCAGCCAGCGGAGATTGGCAACGGGTAAGCTAATCCACCCATCCAATTTCTTCATTGGTCATCGCCGTATTCGGCGGTGCACCTGGTGCGGTAGGGTGTTTCAGCATTCGACGCAATTCTACCTGAGAGTGCATTTCAGGTGTGATCATCCGACTGGCGTCATGGGCAGGAAACTTGGCTGGAGCTTGTAGAGTGGAGGGCACAGGTTGATTGACTGTCTTTACAGGAACCGTCTTTGCTACCTTCAACTGTTCGTTCAGATCGGCATTCAGTTCCGACAGTTGCAGGATGACTTTACGGGCTTCCTCCAGCTCAGTTTTTGTTTGAACGGCGTGGTTCTGCTCTTTCTGAAGCTGACCCAGCGTTTCCTGTGCTGCCGTCAGATCCGTTTGTAGAGACTCTACCTGGCGTTGTAGTACGTCTTCTCGAACTTTCGCTTCCTGGAGGGCTGCCTTCAGCTCTGCAACGGTTGTTTCTAAACGTGCCTGAGCTGCACTCACCTCATCATTAGCAGGTGCAGCAGGTGCTTTTGTAGGAGCCATAGCCTGTTCTCCTTTTGCTCCGGTTTGTTTAGTTTGGGTTGTTCGGGCCTTACGAGCAGTCTGCGATGGTTGCTTTGCAGTTTCCTGAAGGGGTAATTGCTCAGCTTTCAGATTTTCTCGGCTTTGACTGGTCTGGGTTGTCTGACGCTTTTGAGTGGCGAGGACCTTCTCAGTTGGTTTCGCTCCAGTTTGTTTGGTTTGCGTTTTGCGACTGGTTCCGGCTGTTGACTCAGAGGCCGTTGTCGCAGTTTGCTGCTGCTTGCGACTCGTTGTTTTTTCGGTTTTGCTGGTGGTCTTCCCTTCGGTCACAGGTGCCACATCCAGAGACTTCTGTGCCTCTTCCCGCAAAAATTCTGCCAGTCGTTTTCTTGCCATCAGTGCCTCCAATCCCGCTGAATCTCTTCTACCACGCGGCGGTAATCTGCTTCTGCTTCACGCGCATTTTTACCGCGCCACTCCAGAATCGACGTGCCGTCCAGCGCTGCTCGCTCATGGGCCTTATAGGCTCGAACGAATGCATTGCAGGCCGGAATGCCCAGTTCCATCAGGGTATTCTGTGCCTCCAGCGCTTCTCCCAAACTGCGCGGATCGACCCGTGTCAGCAAGACCCGGTAGCTTCTGCCTGCCGGAATTACCGCCTGCTTAACGGTGTCAATTAATGCCGTTAAATCCATTGGAGCGGGGGGGGTGGGCAGCACAATATAGTCGGCGGCTGGGACAACAGCAGCCAGGGCATCTGAACCCAGAGCAGGCGGGGTATCAACCACCACTAGATTGTAGTCTTTCACCTTGCGCAGATCGCCCAACAGCATCGGGTTGGTTTCCTGAGCCAGGTCAAACCCCAGCTTTTGTTGACTCCGCTGAAACCACCAGGTTGCTGACATTTGGGGATCAGAATCTACTAGCAGCACCCGATATTGTTCTGCCAGGGCTGCGGCAAGATTGACTGCGGTGGTCGTCTTACCAACTCCTCCCTTGCCGTTCAACACGACCAGGATTTTGACCGAGTTGGCTCCCCCTTTCACAAATCAGCGCTCCTTATACCGTGAATTACCCTAAGAAATTTGAAAAAGCAGTGAAAACCTCACCTGGCCTGACTATATCGCGTTATTTCACCAAAACAGAAGCAGCATAACTTAACTTGATGCTGGTTTACTCACCCGTAACACTCCTGCATATAACAGCATGGTTGTGAGGCACGACGTGCATCACAACCATGCCAGGTGAGATACAGCGCTTTGCGCTCAGATAAAACCAAAGTTTTTGTTGAGAGCCACGCTCCGTGCGGCTCTCAATAAAAACTTTGTACCTCACGCGCTTAAAAAAGCGCTGTAACTGTTGATATTTAGAATCTGTAAGGCACATAACCTACGGGTGTAAAGGTTTAGTGAGGGCGATCGCTCTACCCGTAATTCCCGCAATTTGTCCTGTTATAACCAGAGAAGTGAATTTCCAAGTCTATGAGATTTTGGCGTCGAATCAGGTTGGCCCTGCTGAGTATGAGTGCTTTGTACTTGCTCTATCTCATCAAGTCAGCTTTGGGGATCAACATTTCTCATCGCTACGGTGCGCCAGACCTGATCAAACTGCCTCTGAAGGCTTTCCTCCACCTTAATTAACTCACCTTCAACTGACTGTTGCAAATTTCCCAAACCTATGAGACGGAAACCTCGCTCTGCCCAGTGGAAACGAATAGTTCGCTACTGGCATGTTCGCCTGCTCCGCCTGCGGGCAACCCCGCATCAAATCTCTAAAGGCTTTGCCTGTGGAGTGTTCTGGGGGGTACTGCCGCTACCTGGATTTCAGATTCTGGGTGCAGTGCTGACGGCAACGCTACTGGGGGGCAGCAAACTGGCAGCGGCGGCGGCGACCTGGCTCAGCAATCCGATCACCCTACTGCCGATGACCGCCTTTAATTTCCATATCGGGCAAATCTTGCTGAGACGTAGCTGGAGTAGCTTTCCCTTTGACCGGATTAAAAACCCTAAGGAAATTCTTCAGTTGGGTGGGGAAATTGTCCAGATTGTTATGGTAGGCAGCGTGGTCGTGGGCATCATTGCTGCTATTGCAACGTATTTTGTCGGTGTGCCGATTCTCTCTCGTCTACAGCAACAGAGGGCGCAGCGCCGCTTTCATATGTGATTACTCAGGTGAGTTAACATCGCTCCCCAACGCCCTTCAAATTTCGCTTCCCAACGCCCTTCAAATTCCGGGTTTTCACTCTGTGGGGTAGCCCCAGACCGCCAGATATACTTGAGGGACAGTGTATCAATCGCAACTGTCCTCAGGGTGCATCATGAAAAACAACAGCCAAACTGTGGTCGGCTCGACCATTTCATCGCCTGCCCAATCAGGGCAATCTCCTCTTAGCCCAAATCCATTCACCACTTACCGTGATCCTGAGACTGGACGTTGGATGGTGATATCGTCGGTCGCGGCCTGAGTGCGATCGCACAAAAACGGGGTGTAGAACTGAGTTCTGCACCCCGTTTCTTTTTTGGGAAAATTGCGATTTATCGCCATCGCTACCCTGCTCGACTTTTGACTAAATTGCGCCGATTTTTTCTGAAACGCTGACTCCGTCAGCGTTTCAGAAAAAATCGGCGCTAAAACCAAAGATGCCGCGAAACGCTCTCTAAGAGAGCGTTTCGCGGCATTACAAAAAAAATAGTCAAAACTCCAGTACCCTCGTGAGGACGGGGGTGCAGGGTGCCCCCTGCCCCCCCCGTCACAACCTTGGCTGCGGCTATACCGCAATCTTAGCGGTGCGATCGACTCGCTCCATCTTGGGGGCGGGAGCTAGCGGAGACTGCATCAAGAACACCAGCAGTGGATTGCTCTGAAGTTCACGGCGCAGCATACGGCGGAGTTCCATTTCAAGCTGGGCCTGGAGTTTAGTCCAGTCCACTGTGATCTCGCCATCACCGAAGTTGTGGGTGAAGTCGGGCCAGCGATCGCTCAACACGGCTTCAACGGTCTGCACCACCGATCGCTCCAGCTTGGCTTTCTCCAGGGTCGTTACCACACCCCGCAGGTGAACTTCGGGTTTAGCAATCAGCTGACCATTCCAACCCACAGTGGCCGCAACAGTGACAATGCCATCACCTGCCAACTGCTGCCGTTCTTTGAGAACGCGATCGTTGACCACACCAGAACGAGACGCATCCACCAGTTCGATGCCAGAAGGCACCTTACCCGCAACACCAATGCTGTTCTTAGTCAGAGCCACCACATCGCCATTATTGATGATCACCATATTCTCAGCAGGGACGCCCATACTCTGGGCGGTCTCCGCGTGCTTCACCAGCATCCGGTGTTCACCGTGAACGGGTAGAAAGAACCTGGGCCTGGTCAGCGCCAGCATGAGTTTCTGGTCTTCCTGAGCGCCGTGACCCGAAACGTGGATGCCCTTTTCCTTGCCGTAGACCACGTTTGCGCCACGCATCATCAGCTTGTCGATGGTGTTGACGACGGCGATTGTATTGCCGGGAATCGGGTTCGCCGAGAAGACAACGGTGTCACCCTGACGAATCTGCACCTGCTTGTGCTCACCGTTGGCAATCCGGGTCATGGCTGCCATCGGTTCACCCTGGCTACCTGTAGTCAGGATCAGCACATTGTTTTCGGGCAACTTGTTCACCATGTTCAGGGGAACAAACAGGTCATCATCACACTTGATGTAGCCCAGATTGCGGGCGTGGGCGATCAGATTGAGCATAGAGCGACCCACCACCGAGACAACGCGCTTGTGCTTCTTGGCCAGCTCCAGGATCATGTTAATCCGGTGGACGGAGGAGGCAAAGGTGGTGACGAACAGGCGACCAGGTGCCTGAGCAAAGCAGCGATCGAGGTTAGGGAAGACAGACCGCTCAGAAGGGGTGTGTCCTGAAACCTCAGAGTTGGTGGAGTCACTAATCAGACAGAGAACACCCTTCTCGCCATGCTCCGCCAATCTCTGAATGTCGAAGAATTCGCCATCGACCGGAGTAAAGTCAAACTTAAAATCGCCAGTGTGGATAATCACGCCAACAGGTGTATGAATCGCTACGGTGAAGCTATCGGCGATCGAGTGGGTATTGCGGATGTACTCCACCAGGAAATACTTACCGATACGCACCATATCACGGGGGCGAACGGTGCGCAGTTCGGTGCGATCGGCTACACCTGCCTCTTCCAGCTTGTCCTCCAGCAGGGCCATCGCCAAGCGGGGACCGTACATCACGGGAATATCGAACTGTTTCAGGTGAAAGGCAATGCCGCCAATGTGGTCTTCGTGACCGTGAGTGACGATCATACCCTTAATTTTCTTGCGGTTCTCGCGCAGGTAGGTGGTGTCCGGGAGGACGATATTCACCCCGTGCATCCCGTCGGTCGGAAAGGCCAGCCCTGCATCCAGGAGAATGATCTCGTCTTCGTATTCAAAAACGCAGGTATTTTTTCCAATTTCGTGGAGGCCACCGAGGGGGATGATTTTAAGGGTTGGTTCGGTTTGTGTCATGTACGCTCGTTAGGTTAGGTAAACAGAAAATCGAGAAATGCTGGGGTTCTGGGCACTAAAGATCCTTGAACTGGTGGATTGTGCAAAAACAGAAACCCGAATCAGCCAAAAGTTATTCAGTTGTCGGAAAACTTGTCAGGCGATCGCCATCAATTTCAGATCAGCCAGGATGGGCTGGAGGAGTGCTTCCAGGTGTTCGACGTTATCTGCCAGAGGCAGTCGAGTGCCACCGACCGGCCACCCACTCAGACGGAGCGCAACTTTCAAAGGAATCGGATTCGTAGTCACAAACAGTGCTTTAAACAAGGGGAATAGCTTGAGATGAATTTGAGTCGCGGTCTGCACCTGTCCGTGCTCATAGGCGCGAACCATCTGCTGTAAGTCGTCACCCACCAGATGACTGGCCACACTGATGACTCCCTGAGATCCCACTGCCAGCATCGGCAATGTTAGAGAATCATCCCCAGAATAGATCGAAAATTCTGGAGGGGTGGAGCGGCGAATCTGACTCACCTGATCGAGGTTTCCGCTTGCCTCCTTGACGGCAACGATGCTGGAAATCTCTGCAAGGCGAGCGATCGTTTCGGGAGATAGGTTCTGCCCGGTGCGCCCAGGGATGTTGTACAGGATCATGGGTAGATCAGGACTGGCCTCAGCGATCGCCCTAAAGTGCTGGTAGAGACCCTCCTGGGGTGGCTTGTTGTAGTACGGAACCACCTGGAGAGAACCGTCCAACCCTAACCTGTCGGCTTTCTGGGTGGCCGCGATCGCCTCACGGGTCGAATTGGAACCCGTCCCTGCCACTATTCTAGCTTTCCCAGAAACAGCCTGCTGGACAACATGGAACAGCTCATATTCCTCATCCCAGGTCAGTGTGGGGGATTCGCCCGTGGTTCCACAAACCACAATCGAATCGGTGCCGTGACTGACCAGATAAGCGGCCAGTTTTTCTGCCACCGCGTAGTTTACGTGGCCGTCTTCGTCAAACGGCGTCACCATTGCAGTCAAAACCCGTCCAAAAATAGTCACTCGCTCCTCACAGGGGGGTTGAAGAATGAAATCGGCATGGGAAGCCAAAGTTGGGGCGTCAGGCCGAAACACCGGAGGCCATCGCCACCGCTGGTTTCACCCAACCTTTCTCAATCAACAATTCTGCAATCTGTACTGCATTCAGGGCAGCTCCCTTGCGAATTTGATCGCCACAGAGCCAGAGTTCGAGGCCATTGGGATGGGAAATATCCTGCCGAATACGCCCGACCAGGACATCATCTTGACCCGTTGCATCCATTGGCATCGGGAAGTAATTGGTATGCCAGTCTTCGACAAGCTTCACACCGGGAGCGCTGCTGAGGATTTCACGGGCTTGAGCCACGCTAAACGGCGCGTCAAACTCTAGATTAATGGCTTCTGAATGGGCACGCAAGACGGGAACCCGAACGCAGGTCGCGGATACCCGCAGGTTGGGTTCACCGAAAATCTTACGAGTTTCGTTCACCATTTTCATTTCCTCCTCACAGTAGCCGCTGTCGGTCATCGGTGAGTTGTGGGGGAACAGGTTGAACGCGAGCGGATAGGGGAAAGACTCTGCTATAGGCGCTTCACCGTCCAGAATAGCGCGGCTCTGAACCTTCACTTCCTCCATCGCCCTGGCTCCTGCACCGCTGGCAGATTGGTAGGTGGAGGCAACGATTCGCTGCACGGGTTGAACCTTGTGCAGCGGATAGACCGCCACGTTCATCAGAATTGTGGTGCAGTTGGGGTTCGCAATAAGACCCCGGTGCTGAGCTGCGGCCTCCGGGTTGACCTCGGGCACTACCAGCGGCACTTCTGGGTTCATCCGAAAGGCGCTGGAGTTGTCGATCATTACCGCACCAGCAGCCACAATTTGCTTCGCTAGTGCCTTAGAGGTGGCCCCTCCAGCAGAAGCCAGCACAATGTCGATACCATCGAAGGAGCGATCGCCCACTTCTTCGACGACCAGCTTCTCACCCTGAAAGTTTAAATGGCTCCCGGCGGAGCGAGCCGACGCCAGTAGCTTCAGATCGGCAATAGGAAAATGGCGCTGCTGAAGCAGTTCGAGAAGTTCAGTCCCGACCGCTCCGGTCGCACCCAAAATAGCGACTTTGTATGAATCGGACAAACTAACTATTCCTCCAAACAATCTATATAGGTGATCCCGCAAAAACGATAACTTTTTGTTTATTAAAGCTTTAATCTGATATTTCCTGCTGATTGATCGCGCTGGTGAGGATAGACTACGATCTCAAGCTCCCAACTGTATCACAGGCTCTATTCGTATCGCAGGCTTTTCTGGTAGAGCAGCATCTGGGGAAAACAAACCCTTACAGTGTAGCCGTTCGCCAAGCGAACCTTGCCCGGTCGCCTGGTTGGCGTAGCGGACGAGGCGCACCACGCCAACCAGGCAAAGTTTCCTTGGTGGACTAGTAGGTAGTTGTTCTCACTATAGCCGAGTTTGGCAGGATTTCCTATGGCGATCGCTTACCTGGCAGTTGCGTTTCGTAAAACCGGGTTGTACCAGGATTCCTTTTAGCCTGAGAATACCTGAAAGGGCAAAGGGTGCCGAGCGATTGTGACTCACCTCAGCACCCCGATAGTTTCCCTGTAAAGTTTTCTACACATTCACACACTGAACGACTATGGCCAATGCGACTTATGCCGATCTCCTCCGACCTGCAAATCCGGGGCAACGCTGGATCTATCATCTGCTCCTGATCCTGGGTTTCTCCCTGCTGATTGGTCTGTCTGCCCAGATTGAAGTCCCTATGCAGCCCGTGCCGATTACGGGGCAGACCTTCGCCGTTCTAATGGCGGGCGCTGTCCTGGGCAGCAGACGGGGGGCGCTCAGCATCCTCACCTACCTGGCTCAGGGACTCGCCGGACTGCCTGTGTTCGCTGGTGGCAAGGCGGGACTGGCCGCGCTGATGGGACCCAGCGGTGGCTACCTGATCGGTTTCGTCGCAGCGGCCTTCGTGACGGGTCTGTTGGCCGAGCGGGGCTGGGATCGCCGCCTGAAGACCAACTTTCTGGCGATGCTGCTGGGCAATATCGTGATTTATTTTTTTGGACTCCCCTGGCTGGCCATGTTTATCGGTGCTCAAAAAGCCTGGATGGTGGGGCTGGTTCCCTTTATTCCGGGTGACCTGCTGAAATTGGTATTCGCGACGGGTCTGCTGCCGCTCGCGTGGCGGATTGCTCCCCATCGTCCCTCTGCCCCCCTGGACGACTAGGGCAACTGCTCCCCTTTCGTCGCTCTTCCGTCTCTGGCCTCTCCCTCGTCTCTGGCCTCTGGCCGGGGATGCCCTCTGGAGGCTCCGCCTCCAGCGTTTTTTCCCAGGCTCAGCCTGGAAACGAGAATGGTGAAGAAGCTGGGAGAGTTATCAGCTCAGTGAAGACATCGCGAAGACAACGGTTTGGAAGTCTTTCCGTCGGTTTTGAATCGGTTCGGTCAGAATCGGTTACTATAGCTAATTGCGGCATTGCCGAACTGCGGCAGTTCAATAACATGTCAAGAGAATTCTGATGAAAGTTACCCAGGAAAAATTACCCGCCAGCCGCGTTGGACTGGAGATCGAAGTTACCCCCGAAATGTCTCAAAAGGCATACGACAAGACGCTACAGAATCTGATGCGTAATGCCAACATTCCTGGGTTTCGGAAGGGCAAGGTGCCCCGTCAGGTGTTGATGCAGCGGTTTGGTTCCCAGCAGATTAAGGCACTGGCGCTGGAGGATCTGATCCAGGACAGTTTGAAGCAGGCCGTCGAGCAGGCGAAGCTTGATGTTTTGAGCAACTTTGAGCTGCGATCGCCCTTTGAAGACCTGGTCGTTCAGTTTGAACCGGGCGCGGGCATCACGTTTTCTGCTGCGGCTGACGTACCCCCTGAGGCCACCCTCAACCAGAGCAAGGGATTGCAGGTGCAGGCCGAGGAAGTGACGTATGACCCGGCGAAGGTAGACCAATTGCTGGAAAACTATCGCGAACGGATGGCAACCCGTGTGCCCGTGGAAGGCCGTCCTGCCCAGGAAAAAGACCTGGCGGTTCTTGATTTCTCTGGATACCTGGCGAAGGAAGACCCAAATTCGGACGAGGAACCCCAGGAAATTCCTGGCGGTAGCGCGGAAGACTTTGAGCTGGAACTGGTGGAGGGGCGCTTCATCCCCGGTTTCATTGAAGGCATCATCGGCATGAGCGTGGGTGAAACCAAGGAAGTCAGTGCCACCTTCCCCGATCCTTACGTGCAGCCAGATCTGGCGGGTAAGCCTGCGGTCTTCACCATCACCCTGAAGGAATTGAAGGAACAAGAACTGCCTGAACTGGACGACGACTTTGCACAGGAAGTGAGTGAGTTCGAGGCTCTGGAGGATCTGCGCAAGTCTCTGGAGGAGCGCTTCCAGAAAGAAGCGGAGGACAAGACCAATGGCAACAAACAGGAAGCACTACTCAAGGAGTTGGTGAAGTACCTGGAGGTTGACCTGCCAGAAACGTTGGTTCGGCGCGAGATTGACTACATGGTGACCCAGACGGCCATGCAGTTCGCCAACCAGGGCATGGATATTAAGAGTATCTTCACCCCTGAGCTGGTGCAAACAATGCGAGAGCGCTCCCGTCCAGAGGCGATCGCCCGGATTCAGCGAACAATGGCCCTGGGTGAAATCGCCAAGCAGGAGTCGATCACAGTCGAACAGGCGGAAATTACCACCAAGATGCAGGAAGTCTTGCAGGATCTGCAGGGCCAGCAGGATATTGATATCGACCGCGTGCGACAGGTGGTTGAAGAAGACTTGTTGAGGGACAAAATTTTCGCCTGGTTGGAAGCAAACAACACGATCGAACTCGTTCCTGAAGGAACTCTGGAGCAAGACGAGGAGGAGGCAGAAGCTGAACCTGCAGCGGAGCCAACTCTTGATCCTGAAGTGGAAGCAGCAGAAGCGGTGGTTGAGGTAGAAGCAACCACCGTGGCTGAACCAGAACCGGAAGTAGCGTCTGCTGAGGCCAAAGCACCTGCCAAAGCTAAGAAAGGCAAGCCTACAGCGGCTCCTACCGCCGAGCCTGCGGCTGAACCTGCGGCTGAACCTGCGGCTGAAGCAGAGGAACCTGCGGCAAAGCCCGGACGTAAAAAATCTACAAAGAAAAAGGCCGAACCGTCCGAAGAGAGCTAGTGTTCTAAGGTATAAGCTTGCAGTTACGGATGTGGGAACCCTCATATCCGTCGTACTAAACGCCCTCTGTTGACGAGACAGAAGTGTTACCTTAAAACCGATAAATAACCTGCCTTCAGGTTTTTCGATAATCTTCCGCCAGTCTCCAATGACATAAGGCATAATGGCGGATAGAGTTTTGGACTCTCTGAGGTTGTGATTCCTCCTCCGTCTGCTATCGTTTCTGACAATCTGCCCCGGTAATATGTTGAACCCCCGGTTTCCTGATTCCTCCCTCACCAGCTCCTGCCCTGTGACGTTCGACGCCATAGGCTTTGACCCTCAGAGCATCACCAGCATGATTCCAATGGTGGTGGAGCAGTCGGGGCGGGGCGATCGCGCCTTCGACATCTATTCCCGTCTACTGCGGGAGCGCATCATTTTTCTGGGGACCCCGGTAGACGATAACGTTGCCGACTCGATCGTGGCTCAGCTTCTGTATCTGGATGCTGAGGAACCTGAGAAGGACATTCAACTCTACATCAACTCTCCGGGTGGGTCTGTCACCGCAGGGATGGCCATCTACGACACAATGCAGCAGGTGCGGCCCGATGTCGTTACCATCTGCTATGGACTGGCGGCCAGCATGGGGGCATTCCTGCTGGCTGGCGGTGCAGAAGGCAAGCGGATGTCGCTGCCCAGCTCCCGTATCATGATTCACCAGCCGTTGGGTGGTGCCCAGGGGCAGGCAGTGGATATTGAGATTCAGGCGAAAGAAATTCTTTACCATAAGCGTACGCTGAACGAACTGCTGGCTCACCACACCAAGCAACCACTGGAGCGGATTGAGGCCGACACCGAGCGTGACTTCTTCATGTCGGCTGAGGAAGCGAAGAACTACGGTTTGATCGATCAAGTCATCTCGCGGCAGGAGCTTTCTGTCGTTCGAGATTCTGTCACCACTATGAACTAAGGGGCATTATGTCGAAATATGACTCCCATCTGAAATGCTCATTTTGTGGCAAGTCGCAGGAGCAAGTCCGCAAATTGATTGCTGGCCCTGGGGTCTACATCTGCGATGAGTGCGTTGATCTGTGTAATGAGATTTTGGATGAAGAGTTGTTCGACTCCAGTGCAGCCGTGCCCCAGCCTTCCCCCCGCCGGGAGCAGCAGCCGGAAAAACGGCCTTCTCGCGCACCCAGCATCTCACTGAACCAGATTCCCAAACCCCGTGAGATTAAGAAGCACCTGGACGATCATGTAATCGGTCAGGATGAAGCAAAGAAGATTCTCTCGGTGGCGGTTTACAACCATTACAAGCGATTGAGCTTTGTCCAGAGCAAGGGCAGCAAGCTGGATGACTCGGTTGAACTGCAAAAGTCAAACATTCTCTTAATTGGTCCGACTGGCTGTGGTAAGACCCTCCTGGCCCAAACACTGGCCGAAATGCTGGATGTACCCTTTGCGGTGGCTGATGCCACTACCCTGACGGAAGCTGGCTATGTGGGTGAGGACGTAGAGAATATCCTGCTGCGGCTGTTGCAGGTAGCTGACCTGGACGTAGAGGAAGCCCAGCGCGGCATTATATATATCGATGAGATCGACAAGATTGCCCGCAAGAGCGAAAATCCTTCGATCACCAGGGATGTCTCTGGGGAAGGTGTCCAGCAGGCGCTGCTAAAGATGCTGGAGGGGACGATCGCCAATGTGCCTCCTCAGGGCGGGCGTAAGCACCCCTATCAAGACTGTATCCAGATCGACACCAGCAACATTTTGTTTATCTGTGGTGGTGCCTTTGTTGGCCTGGACAAGACCGTCGAACAGCGGACTGGCAAAAAGTCAATGGGCTTCATTCAGCCGGGAGACAGTCAGCAGTCCAAAGAGAAGCGGACGGCAGACGCGCTGAAGCATATGGAACCGGATGACCTGGTGAAGTTTGGTATGATCCCTGAATTCATTGGTCGGGTTCCTGTGATCGCCGTTGTTGACCCGCTAGACGAAGACGCACTGGCCCAAATTCTGACCGAGCCTCGCAATGCTCTGGTGAAGCAGTACCAGAAGCTGCTGAAGATGGACAACGTGCAGCTTGAGTTCAAACCCGATGCGGTGCGGGCGATCGCCAAGGAAGCCTACCGCCGCAAGACGGGTGCACGGGCACTGCGCAGCATCGTGGAAGAACTGATGCTGGACGTGATGTATGAGCTGCCGTCGCGCAAAGACGTAACTCGCTGCACAATTACCCGCGAGATGGTCGAGAAGCGCTCAACTGCTGAGCTGCTTCTCCATCCTTCCTCCCTGCCCAAGCCTGAATCGGCTTAGCGATGCCTTACCTTCCTATTCGTGGCGTTGACCACTACTACGAGTGGATCACTGAGTCGGGTGAGCCACCTGCGGGAGAGAAGCCCGTCATGGTATTCATGCACGGATGGGCTGGCTCGACCCGATATTGGGAGCCGACCGCCAGGGAATTAGCCCCCTTCTACGACTGTTTGCTCTATGACCTGCGGGGATTTGGGCGATCGCACCTGCCTGACCCAATTCCTGAGACAGTCAAGGCGATCGGTTATGAGCTGGAAACCTACGCGGACGATTTGGCACTGTTACTCGATGCGTTCAATCTGCCACGGGTTTATCTGAACTCCCACTCAACCGGGACTTCGATCGCCGTTTTCTTTCTGAACCTGTACCCTGACCGTGTGGAGAGGGCCATTCTCACCTGTGGCGGGATCTTTGAGTACGATGAGCAGGCGTTCAAAGCCTTCTACAAATTTGCCAAGTACGTGGTGGATTTTCGTCCCCACTGGTTGGCTTCGATTCCGTTTGTCGATCGCATTTTCATGGCGCGGTTTCTCCGTCGTCCCATTCCCGCTGCTGCCCGTCAGGCGTTTCTGGAAGATTATCTGATGGCAGACTATGACGCGGCGTTGGGAACCGTCTATACAGCGGTCAGCGAAAAAGCAGTGGAGGTGATGCCTTGTGAGTATGCTCGGCTATCGACGCCAACACTGCTGGTCTCAGGACAGTACGACAAAATTATTCCGGCAAAGCTGGGGGGGGCGGCGGCGGCACTAAACCCCGAGAAAATTCACCATGTGGTCATGGCGGATACGGCTCACTTTCCTATGCTGGAGGATGCGCCGACGTATATGGGGCATGTGCGATCGTTTTTGGAGTCGTGTGAGTGAGGGCCATAAAGGGGCACCGCAGAGGCGCAGAGTACGCAGAGTGGAATCTTTGCGCTTTCTGCACTTTTGCGATGAGTTTCAAAGATGATTTAATCTCCTGGACGCCTCACCGACTGAAGCGCGATCGCTTTTGGCTAAAATACTGGTCGAACAATTACTGGCCACACCCTGGATTCTATGTCTCGTCTTGCCAGCAAAGTTGAAGCGATTCTCTACCTCAAAGGGCAACCGCTGACCCTGGGCAAGATTGCCGAGTTTGCGGGGTGCGATCGTGCGCACGCGGAAGAAGCCCTGATTGACCTGATGTCAGACTATGCTCACCGCGATGGTGCCCTGGAGATCGTCGAGACTCCAGATGGTTACTGTCTTCAATTGCGGGAAGCCTATCAAGACCTGGTACAGACACTGATTCCGGTGGATGTAGGGTTGGGGGCACTGCGGACTTTGGCGGCGATCGCCCTCAAAGGCCCGATTACCCTGACAGCACTGGTCGAACTGCGCGGTTCGGGAGCTTACCAGCACGTGCAGGAGCTGGCGGAGCAGGGATTTGTAAAAAAGCGGCGCAAGTCCGATAGTCGGTCCGCGTGGTTGCAGGTGACCGACAAGTTCTACCAGTATTTTCAGGTGGACAAGCTGCCGCAGTTTAGCGTTCCTGCCACGGCAAAGGTAAGCCCCAACGCCGGGGATGAAACAGACAAGGGAGATGAACCTGTTGAGGAATTGGAAGCAGAAATCCAGTAGGAAATTGCTTTGTGTCGCGGCTTCGCCGCGACACAAAGCAATTTCCTACCCACTAAAATCGACGCTGCCGCAACAGTTGGGTGCGATCGCCCTGGGTCATTTCATATAACCGCTGGCTCTGTTGCCGCAGTTCCTCGATTTCCTGGTCCGAAAGCCGCTTCACGTAGTTGATTTTGACCTCATCCAGTAAATCAATAATTAATGGTTGAAGTTCGCGCAGGGACTCGGCTCTGGAGACTTCGCTACGGGTGGCGTCGATAAAGTGCTGGATCAGACTGCGTGCTTTCTGAATCAGTTGGGGGTCTTCCAGGACGTGGGTAAGGGTGCTGTAGGTGGTCTGAGTCAGTTCGCTGGCCAGACGATTGCTCATTTGATTCGAAATCCCACCGACACCGGGAATCTGCGTCAGGCTGCGGTAGGCGGGCGACTGTTGCAGGACGCGATCGACCGTGTAGCGCAGCAGTTCCTCAAGGTCGGGGCGCACCTGGGGCAGAACCTGATAGACGACGGTGGAAAGCAATTGGCGGGCGATCGCCTCCACCTCATCCACGCCATTCAAATCCACGTAGCGCCGCCGTGCCTCCGATTGCAGCAGCCAGTGCAGCAGGTCACCCTTCTCGATCAGATCCTGAACCTGATCTATCACATTAAGTACAACCACTTCGGTGATTTCTACGGCGACGCTGGTCACCATGCCGTGGATAATCCTTGTGCGGATCGGTTCCAGGTTGACCAGGCCAGACTCGTTCAGTCGAACGGTGGTGGGAATTACCCGTAGCCAGCGCAGGAAGGGCAGGAACAGAAAAACGTCGTACCAGCGCCACAGCATCGTATCCAGCCAGCGGGTGCCGGGGTAGCGGCGATGTAGTTTGTAGGTGCGAATCAAGAAATCGGTGGCAAACAGGCCCATAAACCAGATGTCGATCAGCCAGAAGCGATCGACCGGATTGCCATTCTCTCCAATGTGACGGTAGTAGTTCGTCGTAATGGGAAAACGAATTTGACGGTCAAAGAACGCGAGTTCTCTTGCTTCTCCCCGCTGTTGCAGGTAGTTGCGGCTCCAGAAGGTTTCAAATGCCTGTTTAGACGAATCTCGGATGCCCGTGCGATCGCGCACCAAATTCTTGATCCGCTCCAGTCGTCCCGATTTGCCTGCATCTTCAAATGGATTCTGGTCGATCATCTCCACACTACGGTTACGCAGATCCTGCAGCAGTGCATCGGCCTGCGGCCCGTTTAACCCACCCTGAACCACAAAATTATTCACCGTTTGCAAATAGGCAGCGGTATCTCGATGTGGCTCGATGCCCTTGAACGTTTCGCCATACCACCCGGTAAACCCCGGCAAATATCGGAGATAGGTATCTCGAAACGGAATATAGCTGATATCAAAGGCCACCAGTGCCAGATTGACACAGGCGGCAAGGGCCAGGAAGCGATCGACGGCTTTTTGAGTAGAGGGAGGTTTACGAACGAGACGACGCAGCATGGAAAGTTGACCTGGAATAGAGGCAGCAATGATTCTGCACTACTTCATCACCCTACTGCCAGGTGAGAACCAGCGAGGGCAACGCAACATTTCCTTAACTCGATGGTCGCTTTTCCCGCAGCGCAGCTTCACAAAGATCAATCTCTGTTCGCTGTAGGAACATTGCTGGGAAAGCTATTGATGCAAAAAGCAACTTTGAATGTTCCACATGCGAATCAAGACTTCCGTTTACGCTTCTTTCACAGCGACACTGGCTGCCTGTTTCCTGATGGTCGGATGTGGCCCTTCTGGATCAAACACTGAGTCCTCGACTCCAGCTACGCCAGCTTCCCCTGCGGCATCAACGCCCAGTAGCGATGCGGCACCCAGTCCCACAGCAAAAAGCGGCGAATCTGCATCGACAGACAAGGCCGCTTATCCTGAAGAGGTTGTGCAGAATTTTATGGATTCCTGCATGAAGAGTGGCGGAAATCAGGCACAGTGCTCGTGCAGCATCAACAAAATTCAGGAGCGGTATTCCTTTGATGAGTTTAAGCAGGTCGAAGCTGAGATCCAGCGGACCAATGAACTTCCGTCAGGGATGGTCGAAATTTTGGAATCGTGTCGCAGTGCGGCTTGATATCTCCTGAGCAGTTGTAAAAGCTGAGCCACCCTGTCCAGCACAATACTCCACCAACTCGCTCGATATGTCGTTCTCATGGAGTTGTTGAGGACGCAAATCTCTGCCAATGGCCAGACGGATTTTCCTGATGCGCGATCTAACACAGAGGTGGCGGAGAAAAAGCGGATTGGGGACACATGGCAAATGAACGGTCGAGCTTGAAGCCTGTCGAGGGGGCAAACCGTGCGCTGCGTCAGCGACTAAACTTGAAGGGTGAATTTGCAATGGCGATCGCTCCCACCGTAGTTGTGCTGCTAGTGCTGGCGTTGGTTGAAGTGTTGAGCCGTCAGCGTCTCCTGTTTGCCTCTTTGGCCTCCAGTGCTTTTCTCATCTACCTTGACCCACAACACGGTACGAACTCGATACGGACGCTCATCATCTCCCACATGCTGGCTGCCCTCCTCGGACTCAGCACTTTTCTCTTGCTGGGGCCGGGATATCTATCGGGTGGGATTGCGATGGTGCTGACCATCAGCCTGATGATCCTGCTGGATGTGGTGCATCCGCCTGCCGTTTCGACCTCCCTCAGCTTTGCACTACGGGTAGGTGCGGAGAACAATCTGGTGCTGTTTTCGCTGGCCTTAGGGATTACAGCAATGCTGGTACTTCTAGAGCGAATCGCGCTGTGGGTTTTGGCACGGTACAGCAGTAAATAAGCTGGCAAAAAAGTGGCGAACAGTGAAGTGGCTGTTCTCGAACACCAAACGTTCTATGATCGACAGCGTTCTGCTTTCGATCGGTGACCTGTGAGCATCAAACGTCGCTTTTTCGGACTGCTTGCGCTGGGGTGGGCGATCGCCCTCCTCCTCTCTCTCCCTGCTGCCACTGCTGCCCAAACACCCCCAACAGAGCTGCGTGGTGTCTGGCTCACCAACATTGACAGCGAGATTCTGTTCTCCCGCTACAACCTGACGGCAGGACTGGTGCGCCTGAAGCGACTCAACTTCAACACGGTCTATCCGACCGTCTGGAATGGCGGTTACACTCTGTTTCCCAGTGAAACGACAAAGCGCACGTTTGGCAAAGAACTCGACCCCTACCCCGGCCTCCAGGGGCGCGATCTGCTGGCAGAAATCACCTTCACCGGGCATCGCCTGGGACTGTCTGTCATTCCCTGGTTCGAATTCGGCATGATGGCCCCGGCCAACTCTGAACTGGCCCGACAACATCCCGACTGGCTCACAGCACGTCAGGACGGAACGCAAATCTGGATGCAGGGAAATCTGCCTCGCGTCTGGCTCAATCCGGCTCATCTAGAAGTTCAACAGTTCATGGTGGATTTGATCACCGAAGCCGTCAAAAAATATGACATCGACGGCATTCAACTGGATGACCACTTTGGTATGTCGGTTGATTTTGGCTACGACCCCTACACCGTTCAGCGCTACAAAGAAATCCACAATGGTAGCACTCCTCCAACGAATTCTGAAGATCCGGAGTGGGTGCGCTGGCGAGCCGATAATCTTTCTCGCTTGATGAAAGAGCTGGTGGACAGCATCAAAGCCATCAAACCGAACTGCATTATCTCGCTTTCGCCCAACCCCAGAGACTTTGCCTACCAGCGATATCTCCAGGATTGGGGAGCCTGGGAGCGACGGGGGTTAGTTGAAGAATTGATTGTGCAGGTCTACCGCGACGATTTTAGCCGCTTCTTATGGGAGATTGGTCAACCCGTGGTGCAAACGGCCAAAGACTATCTTCCCGTCGGCATTGGGTTGCTCTCTGGCCTGAAAAATCGCATCACCGATATGGAAAAACTGCAACAGCAGGTGACCGCTGTCCGAGAAAAGGGCTACGCCGGAGTGTCTTTCTTCTTCTACGAAACGATTGGTAAACGCGATGCGGCCTTCAAAGCGCTGTTTCCCACCCCAGCGCAACGCCCAGTCTACCGACCGCCGGGATTTCTAGCCGCTGGTGTGGAGCAGTGATAAGTAAGTGGGCGTGGAAAAAATTGAAACCCCAAAAGTTGTTCCGCCCGCTGAGCGGGCGGAACAACTTTTGGGGTTTCAAGCTTAATTGCACCTACCTAATTTATCCTTTTTATTGCGATGCCCCAGACCAGGCCCAAACTTTATTCCCCCTGAAGTATTGCCGGAATGATACTGATGGACTATAGTCGAGCTAGCTAATCGGAGTAGACGCTGTGGTATACACTTCTCAGCAAAAAAGCCCTACCAGATCAAACGTCGATACAAGAGTCAATGGCCGCCCGGAGCATATCGATTTTTCGGCGTTGCTTGACCCCTCTTTGTTGCAGGCCGCTCGTCATATTTATCGCACCTACTTTGAAGTGCATCCCGACCAGGTTCAGAAGCCAGTCGGTGTTGCCCTCGATCGCTTCACCTTGCGCGGCAAGCTGATCTTTGGCGGCAAGCCAATTCTGTTGCCACAGGAGTGCTTTGTGCCCCTCAGCCAAGTCGAAGCCGACCTTTACTAGGGTTGTGCTTGTTAGAGATGGCCCCCGCGCCATGGGTTCCGCATCGTAATGCTAAGGCGTTGTAAATAAACAGCTTCACCTCCCTTAGTCCCCCGGCTCGACGGCTCGACTGAGCGCTCGCCGAACGTCCTTGGTAAGGGAACCCCCCACCCAGCTCTCCCCTTGGTAAGGGGAGAGCTGGGTGGGGTCGGTTCAATTCATGAGGTTTTTTCTTTACAAGCCCTAAATCCCTATCCGAAAACCCAGATTTTGGTAAGCGCGACGCTGTAGTGTCGCGCTTACCAAAATCTGGGTTTTCGATTTTCGGATAGGCACTAAACCCTCAGTACTCCAGAAGATCTCCAGAAGATGTCGTCTCGCAGTGCGAGACGACATCTTCTGGAGTCTTGGGGGCTGGAAAGCACCGCTTCTACTACAGACTGGAGTTTTGACCACTTTGACTACAGTGACGTGTAACGCTCTCTTAGAGAGCGTTTCGGGAAAATTGGCGCAATTTAGTCAAAAGTCCAGTTACAGAAATGCCTGCCGAAATCCAATATTTTTGGTAAAATATACCATAATACCCATTGAGGGCAGTTATGAGTTTAGGAACGCAATTACCCATTCCAGTACATTTTGATGCCCGTCGGGTGGGCGAGGTCTGGCGAGTTCCCTATCAGGAGCGGGCGATCGAGGCAGATGCGTGGGCCAGACAGCAGAGAATTTCTGCAGCAGCCGAAGACCGGAAAAAAATCTGTCTTTTGGCGATCGACGTGCAAAACACCTTCTGTATCCCGCAGTTTGAGCTATTTGTGGGGGGGCGATCGGGTATGGGAGCGGTTGAAGACAACGTGCGGCTGTGCGAGTTTATCTACCGCCATCTGGGCAGCATTACCGCAATTGTCACAACGATGGATACCCACACGGCAGTCCAGATTTTTCATTCAGTGTTCTGGGTCAATCAGGCGGGCGAGCATCCACCCGCTATGACCATGATTTCGCTAGCAGATGTAGAGAATGGTGTCTGGAAGGCTAGTCCAGCGATCGCCCCCACTCTCACCAACGGCAATGTCGAACAACTCCAGGCATACGCACTACACTACGTCCGCAATCTGGACGAGGCAGGCAAATATCCCCTGACCATCTGGCCTTACCACTCCATGTTGGGGGGCATTGGTCATGCCCTTGTCTCTGCCTTTGAGGAAGCCTGTCTGTTTCACAGCTTGGCGCGTCAGACACAAACTCGCTTTGAGCTGAAAGGCAACAATCCATTGACAGAAAACTACTCGGTGCTGAAGCCAGAGGTCTTGACGGATCAGCGGGAGCGGACGATCGCCCAGAAAAACGTGGCCCTGATTAACCACCTGCTGACTTTTGACCAGATTATTGTTGCAGGGCAGGCCAAAAGCCACTGCGTCGCCTGGACGGTGGATGATCTGCTCAGCGAAATCCAGGCCAGAGATCCCGCCCTGGCACAAAAGGTTTACCTGCTGGAGGACTGTGCTTCGCCTGTGGTTGTCCCCGGTGTCGTAGACTTCACCGACGCAGCAGAAGCCGCCTACGAGCGATTTGCCGCCGCCGGGATGCAGCGGGTTGTTTCTACCAGTGTTGTCTTCTGATCTGACTTCGACGGCGCGATTTGAGCCATGTATTGTGCGGCTCAAATCGCGCAAAAGGAAGCCTGCCACCGTTACTTACGACCGGGTCGGGTCAGAATTCCCTGAGAGGGACTGAACAGCAGCGCCACAAAGAAAAGGGCAAAGATGACGAGGGCGATTGCCGCTCCCGATGGCAGATTGAGATAATAGCTGACGTACATACCGCTAACAGTGGAAATGACCCCCAGCACAGCCCCTAAAGCCATCATCCAGTGGAGTTCCTTCACCAGCAGGTAGGCCGTCATCGCAGGCCCCACTAGAAGCGAGATCACCAGCACCACACCGACGGTTTTCATGCCCACGATGATCGTCAGAGTGATCGCCGCCATCAAGCCCAAATAAATTGCGTTAATCGGTAAACCAACGGCCTCTGCTCCGCTGCGATCGAAGGTGTAAAACAGCAGTTCCTTGTAAAACAGTCGCACCAAACCCAGCAGTACGACCGTCACCAATCCGGTGCGCCACACATCCTCTGGCGTCACGCTCAAAATGTCGCCAAACAGGATCTCTTTCAAATCCAGCCGACTGTCCAGCAGGGTCAGCAGCGTGATCCCCAGCGCAAAGAATACTGAGAAGGTGAGCGCCATCGCCGCATCGACCTTCACTCTAGTCTGGGTGCGGATCCAGGCAATCAAAAAGGTGCTGAGGATACCTGAAGCAAACGCGCCCAGAAGAATCTCAATGCCCAGAAAGTGGGCGATCGCCAGTCCCGGCAGCACGGCGTGAGCGATCACATCCCCCAATAACGCCATCCGCTGCACAATCAGATAGGTGCCAACCACCGGGCAGAGAATACCGATTGCGATTCCGACAGCGATCGCGTTCTGCATGAATTCGTAGTTCAGCGGTTGCAGGAACCATTCCAGCATAAAAAATGGGGAGGCAGGGCAAAGGGACGGAGTGCCTTCCCTGATCGAATTAAACCTCAAAAGGGTGTTCTGTCGCTGTTGGGGAACAGCACCAGGGGGACGTTGTTTAATCTGAATATGATTTTTTGAGTGAGAGGTGCCCAGAGCGCACCTCTCACTCAAAAAATCATTGGGCAAATCAGCAACACTGATTGATTAATAGTAATCCCGCTGAGAGTCCTTGCGGAATAACCCCAACATTGGCCCCAAAATAGCCCCAAAGACGAAACCCCCCGCGTGTGCCCAATAAGCAACACCACCGCCCTCCATACCAATGTTGGCAGGAGCGCTGAGGCTGGCAACGCCATAAAGCGCCTGCATCAGAAACCAGAAACCGAGGAAGAACACCGCCGGAATCCGGAAGGGAAACAGAATGATTCCCACGGGCACCAGTGTGAGAATACGTGCGCTCGGATATTTGATGATGTATGCACCCATGACTCCGGCGATCGCCCCACTCGCCCCCAACGACGGAATAGCAGAATCCATAGAGAAGAACCACTGGGTCAACCCGGCCAGGGCACCACAGAGCAGATAAAAAAAGAGAAATTTTGCGTGGCCCAGGCGATCTTCGACGTTGTTACCAAAAATCCAAAGGTAAAGCATGTTACCTGCAATGTGCAGGAAACCCCCGTGCAGAAACTGAGAGGTGATCAGAGTTGCCCATTCCATGATGGGAGAACCGTTCCCCTGGAAACTGGCGGTCAGATCACGGGGAACGATCGCCCAGGTCTGGAAAAACTGCTCAAGCTGGGGTGGCGACAGGGTTAATTGGTATATGAAGACAAGAATATTCGCAACAATAAGCCCATAGATCACGTAGGGCGTGATCCGGGTTGGGATGTCATCTCTAAGGGGAACCACAGATTACTCCCTGCAACAGAATTGTTCCTAGCTTATTATCTCCAGAAGGTTAGCAACTCTATCTTTTAAGGGAATTTCAGAATGGGTGCATCCTACTTTTGCAAATCAGGGGGCGGGGCTTCACCTACGTCACTTGAAAAATTTTACCTATTTCTTTCCAATTTGCCGCGAAACGCTCTCTAAGCAAGTATGCGATTAGCATCTCTTGTGTGCCCCTGCACCGCAGGGGCACACAAGAGATGCTAAAAATAGGTTTTCGGATTCCAGCCTGGGCGACACCCAGGCTGGAATCCGAAAACGCTAAACAGATACCTACGAGAGCGTTTCGCAGCTTTTGGGGTTTCAAACTGAATCGCGCCTACCTACTTAGGAAGTAAATTGGGGCAACCTTCTCTGAAAGTCAGAGAAGATTGCCCCAATCACAGGATTCTCAGAGTTTAGATGAGAAAAATGTGTGAAAAACAGGCGAAGCCCAGTTCTCCAGACAAAGAAACTACTGGATGGTGATTTTGCCCATCATACCCGCACCCCGGTGAGGAGCACAGAAGTAGCTGTAGGTTCCAGCAGGGAAGTCATCACCAAAGGTGACTTCGTAGGATTCACCAGGAGAGAACAGGAGTGCCTCGTGAGAGAGCTTGGTTGCCAGTTCTTTGCTTCCGGTAGGAATGTTTTTCTCATCGAAAACGATGTTGTGGGGAGGAAGCTTGTTATTCACCCACTTCACGGTGTCGCCTTTGCTGATGGTGACGTTGGCCGGCTCAAACATGAGCATGCCGTTGTCAGAACCCATCTTGACGGTTACGGTTGCAGCAGCGGCGGGAGAAACCGACACCATGAAGCTGCCAATAACCAGCACCAGGGCAAAGAGGGCGACACTTAAACTCCGTGAAACACGAGCAATCAATTTCATGGTTACCTCAGGAGATTTTAAGTAGAATTCTGACCCATGTAGAATTCTAGCCTGAATGATACCCATTATTAAAACTTACTGATCGTACTGTGGGTATTCTCTGACAGCCCAGAATTGCAAGGCACGACGCTGTAAGCGTCGCGCCTTGCAATTCTGGGCTGTCAGAGAGTCTCTAAGCAGAAACCAGAATGTTGTTGCTGGTCAGATTTAGCCCCGGTGTCAGGGTAGCGATCAGCGCTGAGGCTGCGCTGCCTGTGCCGTCGGAGTCGTACAGCAGTTGGCCATTCTGTGAGTTGTAAATGAACCGATCGGAGGTCGCAACTGCCGCCGACCCGATGCGAAACTGGGAGGCACTCAGCAGAGCAACCGAGCCGGGAGTCAGGCCAGGAAACCCAGCGGCGATCGCCAGAATTCTGTCATCGGCAACCGAGAAATCCATAATCACGTCCCCGCCCTGGGCAATCGCGCTGTAGACAAACGTATCGGCTCCCAATCCTCCAGTGAGGATATCGATGCCACCACCTCCGGTCAAAACATCGTCGCCTGTGTTACCCGTCAAACTGTCGTTGGCGTTGCCTCCGGTCAACGTATCATTGCCCACACCCCCATCGGCGACAATCAGTACGCCTGTAGTGGGAGCCAGAATCGTGTCGTTGCCCTCACCACCCGTGAAATTCACCGAGAAAACTCCGGTTGCAGTTAGATCACCGACTTCCAGGCGATCGTCACCGGCCAGACCGTTCACCTCAAAGTGCTCAGCGGTGTCTACGGTGAGGGTAAACAGGCCCAGGTTGGTGCGTTGAAAAATGGCCAAGTTATTGCTGTCTCGCGCCAGAGTGAAGTTGTCGCCCGCCGCAGGTGCGCCATCCACCAGAATCGTATCGAAGTCATCGCCACCGCTCATGCGATCGCTGCCATCCCCATTAAACCAGTCCAGTACATCATCGCCAGCCCCCCCGATCATCGTGTCATTCCCTTTCCGCCCGGAAATCACATCATCGCCATCGCCCCCGTGCAGGGTATCGATCGCACTGCCGCCGATCAGGCTGTCGTCGCCCGCCTCACCGTAGCCCAGAATCGAGGTATTGCCGTTGGTAGCATCCAGGGTGTCCTCACCACTGCCTCCGGCAAACCGGATCGACTGAACGCCCGTTCCGATTAGACTGCCAACGATCAGGCGATCACTGCCATTCCCCCCCCGCACGTCAAATAACTCCGAGGAATCAACAGTCAATGTGAAGGCTCTGAGATTAGTGCGACGGAAGAAGGCATTGCGACCATTCCCCGTCAGAGTAAACAAATTGCTCTGATTAGCCGCTCCCGTGACGCGAACAGTGTCAAAACCATCTCCGCCGCTCATGCGATCGCTGCCATCGCCATTGTTCCAGATCATCCGGTCGTTTCCTGCACCGCCAATCATCTGGTCAGCGCCCGCCCCGCCGATCAAAGTGTCGTTGCCATTGCCCCCCAGCAGGCGATCGTTGCCAGCCTGTCCCAACAGCCGATCGTTGCCATCGAGTCCCTGGATGCGGTCGTTAAACGGTGTACCGAAGAGGCGATTGTTCCGGTTGGTGCCAATGATATTTGCCATGATCGTTACCTCGTAATTTGTAAATGAAGTGACGCTGAACGCTCTACGCTGTGGCAGATGAGTCAGAAGTCTCAATAAAGGGTGAATGAAATTTTTGAGTTTTGCGCCACAGGTTTTTTACGGTTTTGCATCAAAAGTGATTGACACTTCCTGTGACTTTAGAGAGCACCTCAAGCAAGTCCAGGCAAGCCGACAAAAGCTTTACCAGATATGAATCAGGGCAATGGGGCCATTTCCCATATTTTTGGGTACTCATGCAGAATTGTGTGTAGCGATGGCGCTACAAATTACTGTTTCGGTTGAACTGAGATCGATTAATTAGAACCAATCTTCTCTTCCGGTTCTAATTGACAAATCCGGATTTCAATCTCGCATCACAGATTCTCTTAATTTTGTGAAGGCTGAACAAATAGTGATTTTTTTGCCAAACATCTGACTAAATCTGACTTTTACAGACTGACTCCATCCGATTCTGACTCTACTGTTGAAGATGGAATTCGCGACGGATTGACATCTCACATCCACATCGGAGACACACAATGAAGTTACCTATTGTAGTGATCAAAGCATTTTGTGTAATACCAGTTCTTTATGCGAGTGCACATCATCGTATTTATACGATGGAATCCAACTGGAGCATAAATTTTCTTACATCAGGACTCGCCTAATGAGATCCCCGACTTCTTCGACAAGCCAGGGATCTTTCGGAGAGAACAGGTAAGAAGCCGGGAATCTTCCACATGAAGTTGCGATCCCTGAGAAAACGGTGATCATCGGTAGAAAAGCCTGTGATGAATCATTTGAGGGCGTTGCTTAATTCATCCTCCCAATCAGCAATGCCAATTTGAGATGTTCTACACAGCAAGAGACAGAATTCCATGTCAAATCAATTATGCCTGCGGGGTTTGAAATATGTACGCACCAAACAAGAAAGGAATAAAATTACAGTGGATGCCTGCGGCGATCGCCTTCTCGGTCAGCACAATTACACTGGTCAGTCTGGGAGTAACGATCGCCACATTTATCGCTCAATCAGCGACAGCGTATCAACAGCGTTCTTCCACTAACCCCGTCTCGCTTCATCAACCTATCGACGGCTGGCCAGACTGAAGCTGCGGAAGTGTTTGGCCTGTTCTTCGATGCGGGTGGCGAGGCGATCGCACACCAGATTGCACAGCTCAAAAATCAGTTCATCAGCCACGCTGTAATAGGCGGAGGTACCCTCGGTGCGACGGTTCAAAATACCCGCCTGAAGCATCACCTTGAGGTGCTTGGACACATTGGCCTGACTGGTTGCTGTTGCCTCCACCAGTTCTTGCACGCACTTCTCCTGGCCCCGCAGCACATTCAGAATCCGCAGCCGGGTGGGTTCACTCAAGACGCTAAAATACTCGGCCACCTGCTGCACCACTTCCGAGGGAACGGATTCATCTGGCTTCATAGTGCTCTATCCTGCGGCAATGTTCTAACCATGCACCCGTCTATAACAATCTAGCTATACAGTATACCAACTCAGTCCCTTTCCTGAATCGACTGTTCATTAGCCTCCACAAATAGGATATGAACAGGGGGTGTGGGGGATTCACCCCTGCACCCCGTTCACATCCTGCGAAGGATGGCTGTAGCGCTGTAAGTTTAATTTCACCTTCCCAGCAGCAGACCACAATACCGTAGTCTGAGAATGGGCGACTGCACGAGCAAATCACCCAGATGGAGGGATTTATGGAAGCATCAGGGCCACAGGGGACAGGTGGGACAGAGCGTCTCGAATGGCTGCGGCAGCAAACGCAGTTTGGGGAACTATCGGAGGAACTGCTGGATGCGATCGCCACCGCTGTACAGCCCCAACCAGTGCAGGAAAATCGCCGCCTGGTGCTGGAAGACACCCTACCTCCTGCCGTTTATATTCTCCGATCGGGACGGCTGGAGAGCTATCGCACCAGCCCCAACAGCCCTACCAATGCATCCAGCCTGCTCCCCGGTTCCATTGTCTATCTGCGGGAGATCCTGCTTGATCGTCCGGCAGAACAGACCGTCATCACCCTCACCAATAGTGAACTGTGGGCGATTCCCCGTGAGGAGGTGATCAAACTTGCTGGCCGTTTCCCAGAAATCAACCGCATCTTTTCCCGACAGTTGGCCGCAGAACTGAGTCAGGTTAGCTCCCAACTGGCCTTCGAGCAGGAACGTCAGATGACGCTGCGCCCCTATCTGGTGCCCAAAGTACGGCAAGGCATTGTTGGCTCCAGTCGCTACGCGGTGCGGCTGCGGCAGGATATCAAGAAAGCCCAGAGCGATCGCCAACCCGTTCTGATCTTTGGGGAACCGGGGCTGGGGAAAGACAATGTGGGGGCACTGATCCACTTTGGGGGAAGCGATCGTCACCAACCCTTAATCAAGATCAACTGTGACGCCCTGCAAGCCAACGGTGAAGACCTGTTTGGTCGGGAGGGGGGCAAACCGGGTCTGCTGGAATGGCTGGGCCGGGGCACGCTGATATTGAATAATGTTCAGGACCTGCCGAAACATCTGGAGGGGGCGATCGCCCATCTGTTGAAAACCGGAGAGTATCGGCCCGTCCACCGTGAGGGTGATGCGCCATCCCAGACGCGTCACTCCGATGCTCGCGTGATGATGACCGCCGAGCGCACCCTGCCCACCATCGACCAGTCGGGCAACATCGGCCACAATATCAAAGTGCCGCCGGTGCGCGTGGGGAAAGCAGATATCGTTGCCCATGTCACCTACTACATCAGCCTTTACTGTAGTAAAAAGGGGATGTCCAAACCCCAGGTCGCTCCAGAGGCCATTCGTCGCCTCCAGAGCTACGATTTTCCCGGAAATCTGGCGGAACTGGAGGGCATGGTTGAGCGGGCAATTATCCAATCCAACTGCGCGCCCGTCCTCACCGAAGAACTGTTCTGGTCTACAGGTGAGAAGAGCCGTCGTTTCCGCATCAACTTGCTGAATGCCTACCCTCGTCTACGTCAGTTTCTCCGCAGTCCCTGGTATCCCGATCGCATTAACTACGGCTTCACGCTGACCTTCTTTGCCCTCGTGCTAGCGGTGCTGTTTCTGGGGCCGCAGAACCGGGATGCCAACATTGCGCTGAATTTCTTCTGGGCCTGGTGGTGGATGCTGATCTTGATCAGTTTTCCCTTGGTCGGACGCATCTGGTGCGCCTTCTGCCCATTCATGATTTACGGCGAGCTGGCACAGAAGCTTTCGCTCACGCTGTTTCCCCGCAAGCTGCTACCCTGGTCACGCCCGGAGGCCGAAAAGTGGGGCGGCTGGTTCCTGTTTGGCCTGTTCACCCTGATCCTGCTGTGGGAAGAAATCTGGGACTTAGAAAATACCGCCTACCTGTCGGCCTGCCTGCTGCTGCTGATCACAGCGGGAGCAGTGATTTTCTCGCTGCTGTTTGAACGGCGCTTCTGGTGCCGCTACCTCTGCCCGATCGGCGGCATGAACGGTATGTTCGCTAAGCTGTCGATGATTGAGCTGCGGGCACAGCAAGGAATTTGCTCCGCCACCTGCAGCACCTACCAGTGCTACAAGGGCGGCCCCCAGAAAGGGGAGGGCCAGGAAACCGGGGGCTGTCCCGTTTATTCTCACCCCGCCCAACTCCAGGACAACCGGGACTGCGTGTTGTGCATGACCTGCCTGAAAGCCTGCCCCCACCACTCCGTCGAACTCAACCTGCGACCTCCCGGCATTGAACTGTGGACAACCCACAAACCCACTGCCCACGAAGTCTGCCTGCTGTTTCTCCTGTTTGGCGCAGTGTTTTTGCATCGCCTCCCAGAAATCTTCGCCTGGGTTGGTTTACCAGCATCCTGGCTAGCCAATGATTGGAGCCATGCCGGAATTTCGGTGCTGGCGCTGGCGCTGCCGGGGGCGATCGCCCTCCTCACCCATGCCCTCCTGCGCCTGCTGAATCGCGCCCCCAAACCCCGACCCTTTGTGGAACTCGCTTACGGCTATCTGCCCCTGGTGCTGGGCGGCAATCTGGCCCATTACCTGCGGCTGGGTCTGACGGAAGCAGGCCGAGTGGTGCCAGTCACGCTGGCCACCTTTGGCTTTAGCGGTGCCGGAATGCCCGTTGCCGTGGCCCACCCCGCCGTGATCGCTTTTCTGCAAGCCGTCTGTCTGATTACGACCGTCTGGCTCAGTATCTTTTTGACGCAAAAGATCGCCCGTCAACCGCTGAAGAATTTGCTGCCTCAGCATTTGGCTACAGGGGCGATCGGGTGTTTGATGTGGTGGGTAATTGTGGGGTGGTGATGGTCAGGCTGTGTTGTTCATCATGTTCTAGATATGTGGTGGTGGGGGGGGGGGGGGGGGGGGCGGCCCCCCCCCCCCCCCCCCCCCCCCCACCACACAATGGAAGAGCAATTGCTCCAAAATTTCTGGAGGTGTCAATATGCCTGCTATCACTCCTGATTGTTTCCTCGTGGAGGAAAGCCCTTCTCACACTGCCCATGAACCAAATCGTATGCTCTGGATTAGTGAAGCAGGAGGACTGACCCAGTTCGGCGCATTCATTGAAGTCCTGCAACCTGGGTCTCGTTCATCGATCAAGCACTGGCATAGCGCTGAAGATGAAATGGTCTATGTGCTCACAGGCGAGATCACCCTCATTGAAGGAGATACGGAAACTGTATTGCGTCCTGGCGGCGCCGCAACGTTTCAATCAGGAGTACCGATAGGTCACTTTCTTGAGAATCGTAGCACCAAGGCAACGCAATGCCTGATAGTTGGTACCCGATCGGCGGTAGACACAATTACGTACCCTGATCTTGATCGGGTTTGTCACCGTGACCGATCGTTGCCAGAAGACATCTGGACTAACGGTGCGGGAGAACCTGCCCCGAATCCCTACCAGGAATAATTGCCAGATTCTTTTTGTATGAAAAGCATCCGGCTGCGGAGTAACACCCAACAATCAGCAGGTAGGCGTGGAAAAAGTCGAAACCCCAAAAGCCTTCTTGCCCGCTGCGCGGGCAAGAAGGCTTTTGGGGTTTCAAGCTTAATTGAGCCTATCTACAGCGCTTTTCAAGCGCGTGAGGTACAAAGTTTTTGTTGAGAGCCGCGCTCCGCGCGGCTCTCAACAAAAACTTTGGTTCTATCTCAGCACAAAGCACTGTATTTAGAAGCTGAATTGGGTACGGAGATTGCCCACAAACACAGTGGGATTACTATCGAAGCTGTTCGGATTGATAATCGCGTAGAACGCCGGAACGATCGCAATATTATCTGTCAGCGGATAGTAGTAGGACAACTCCAGCTCATACTGAGTTGCACCGTCTCCACCACCCGACAGCAAGAAGCGCCGTCCACTCAGATAATCGTGGGGAATGAGGAAAGAGACCACACCCAGCGCACCCGGTTTGCCCAGGTCGGGGAAGCCCAGACCAAACTGAATGGACTGCGTGTTCACCTCGCCGCCAGAGAGAGCAGGATTCACCGGATTCACATTGGTACTGCCGTAGGAGTAGCGGCCAAAAATACCAAATCCCTTGGTAATCAACCAATCAAAGTTGACGATGAAGGTATCAGCGGTTGCGTCCTCCACAGGCCCACCAAACCCGTCGTCAATAATCCCGTAGGGAACCGGTTCACCGCTGACAAAGCCGTTGACTGCTTGCAGGTTAGAGCGGGTATAGAGAAGCCGCAGGTTGAAATTGCGACTGGGGGAGTAGGCCAGTTCACCCGTCAGCGTGTTTGTCCCGCCAAATAGCCCAAATGCCGGGTCGTTAGCCGTGTTGTTCCCCAGGAACTCGGAGTTCTGCCCCAGATAGCCAATGGTGAATCGGAATTGGGGACTGATCGTCCAGGCCACGACTGCGCCGGAGCCACGATCGACCGCATTCGATAGGGTGCTGCCGTTGGAGTTGAACGTTGTAGCCCCGGTAACGAAGAAAGTGAAGCGATTGCCGTCAAAGTGGCGGTAGAAGTTGACTCTGGGGCCGACCGTGACGCGGATATCGTCACCAAGCGGGAACGAATAGAATAGTTCTCGAATTGCAGGGACGTTGGCAGCACCACCGGGAGCAGGCGTCGTCGAAAGGAAGGGTGCCCCCCAGGTGTTAAAGAAGCCTGACGACACATACTGGTTAGCGGGCGAACTACCGTTCCCCATCGCCAACTGCGTCACAAGCTGATCTTTTCCAGTAAAGGAAGTCGTCAGGCTGAGCCAGAGCAAGTAGTCGAACACGATGTTTGGCTCGTCTCGCTGCACCCGCGTGGGTACGTTTGCCGCATCCCGCGTTGGCGGCACAAAGGGCACGTTGGCGACAAAGGGATTGCGCTCTGCCGTGACGGAATCGCCCGCAAAGGCACCCGTCAGGTTAAACACAGCGAAACCCCGCAGCGTTGTGGTGGTGGAGAACTGATTGGCCTCCAGTTCAGTCACCCGCGCCTCCAGCGCATCAACCCGTCCGCGCAGGGTCGCCAACTCTGCCTGAAATTCTTGCTGGAGTCGTCGAATTTGCTCCAGGTCTTCCTGGCTGACCCCGGTTCCGAGCTTCTCGGCGATCGCATCCAGGCAGGCATTCAACCCCGCCGCAAACTCGTAGCGCGTCATGGCGCTGTTGCCGCGAAACGTCCCATCGGGATAGCCCGCAATACAACCGTAATTGCTGATCAGACGGCTTAAAGCCTGGAACGCCCAATCCGTTGGTTTGACATCCGAAAGCTGAGAAACGTTGGTCACCTGACCCATTGCTTCCGCTGATCCGGGCACAAAGGTGTCCGGTGTCAGCGCTTCGTTGACCTGGGTCAGACTATCGGCGACCTGGCTGACCGCATCAATCGTGACCCCCGCCTCAGTCGTTGTCGGAGCTGCAAAGTCACTGCTGGCAAACAGGCGACTATCTACATCGTTCGTACGCTGAGTGCCTGACGCTGATTCGCCCACCATCCGTCCGTCCACCATCTGAACCATAGCGGAGCCTTCACTTTCGGCCCCAGACTGGGTCTCAGCGGCGATTACCCCTTTGGGGAACTGCGAAGCAAACGCCCCATTGGCACTCATTAGCATTGCCCAGGCGATGGCGGGGGCAGTTACCCAGAACCGCCCAATTATTTTTGAATTCAACATTAACTCCTCAACCTCACAAATTCACCACAGCTTTCATCCGTACAGAAAAGGCCCATGAGAACAGCGCGATCGCTCCCCTTATGGAAAGTTGCCATTCCTGCAATAGCAGTCACGGTTACTTAGGATCTTGGATTAAATCAGACCGGATATTTTTTGATAGAAGCGCGGCTAAGTCGCGCTTCTATCAAAAAATATTCCAGGTTAATTTATTCGTGATCCTTGAGGACGGGGTGCAAGGGTAGATCCCCTGAGTAGGGGCGGTGCCCCCACACCCCCTGTCCCAACTAAAATGGCTACGGTTACAACAATCGGCCAAAAGTACTTAGCAGAGTACTGGAGAGAGTACACCTCCCCCCAAAGTCGCGTTGATAAATTTTGGTAATGCTGTTGTTAAGGACTTAGATTAGCAGGAGCCTCCGATTTCTGCGATCGCAAAAGTTCAGAAAAGGTCGCCAGAAAGTTCACTCGGAGTCGTCGGTTTGGTCCGAACTGTGGCTTATATGACAGGCAGGAAAATCTCTGCCCGATACATTAATCTTCTATTAACCTTCGCCGATCGACCGCCGATGAAAGCTGAAGACGCACTCGCCTTTTTGGAGGAGTACTTACCCCAGACCCACCTGAACAAGCTGCAAAGCTCCATTTTTCTGCAAGTTTGGGAAGACCGCTCCTACCGGGAAATTGCGCAGGACTCAGGCTACGGGCTGAGCCACATTAAGCAAACTGGCTCAGAACTATGGCAGTTGCTATCACAGGCATTTGGGGAAAAAGTCAGTAAGACCAACATCCACAGCGTGCTGAAGCGACATGCTCGTGGCGATCGCGTGCCGATTCCACCACCCAAGATTTCACAATCCCCCCCTTGGGAAATCCCCCTTTCGGCGACGAATTCCACCCACGCTGCCATCACACCTGCCATGACACCCTTCTGCGACTGGGGGGAAGCCGCCGATGTTCCCACTTTCTTAGGCAGAACGGAAGAAATGGCAACCCTGAAGCACTGGATCCTCGGCACCGATCCCACAGGCAAAACCGCTGCTTCCCCCTGTCGCCTGATCGGCCTATTTGGCATGGGCGGTATGGGGAAAACAACACTCTCGATTCAACTGGCGCAACAGTTTGGAGAGCGTGGGGGAGTGGATAGTCCCCATCCAACCATCTCGTCATCCCATCATTCCATCATCCCCTTATCCCACACCACCATCCATTTGCGTCCAGCGTTCGACTCATCGCTCACCCCAAAGTCTGCGTCCAGCGTTCGACTCATCGCTCACCCCAAAGTCTGCGTTCCCCAGTTCCACTTCATCATCTGGCGATCGCTCCGCAACGCGCCCCCGCCTGCGGCCCTCCTTACTGACCTGATACAGGTGCTGGCCCAGGAACCTCCGCTCGTTCTTCCTGAAACAGTAGAAGAGCAGATTCGGGTTCTGGTGGATCACCTGAAACAGAAGCGCTGTCTCCTGATCCTGGACAACTTTGAAGCCATCCTGCGCCCACAGGACAGTATCGGGGGCTATCGACCGGGCTACGAGGGCTATGGGGAACTGTTGGCTGCGATCGGTGAGATACCTCATCAAAGCTGCTTACTTTTTACAAGTCGAGAAAAGCCCGCAGGATTTTTGGCCAGAGAGGGGCAGGGATTGCCCGTGCGATCGCTCCAACTGACTGGCCTGTCGCCTGTTGCTGTCCAGAATTTGCTGCGTCTGCGGGGACAGTTTTTTGCAACAGAGGATGACTGGCAGGAACTGATCAATCACTATTCGGGGAATCCGCTGGCGTTAAAAATTGCAGCCGGGGCGATCGCCGATTTTTTCAATGGCAATGTCTCCCAGTTCCTTAGGTTTCTAGAGAAGAGCGGCTGCATTTTTGCCGATATCCGCGATCTGCTGGACAGTCAGTTTCAGCGTCTGACGCCCCTGGAGCAACACATCCTATACTGGCTGGCGATCCATCGGGAACCCGTCTCGCTGGTCAATTTGCAGTCCGATTTCATTCCCAAACCCCAGTCCTCCGCTTTACTGGAAGCGCTGGTATCCCTCGAACGCCGCTGTTTTCTGGAACGCACCACTCCGGGCGATCGCGCCTCCACCCAGCAAACGCCCCTGTTCACCCTGCAACCCGTTGTTCTGGAATATGTCACCGAGCAACTGATTGAGACCGTCTACCACGATATAGTGGAGTGCTGCTGGGGAAATCCGTCAGGAACACCGCAACTGCCCCCGGTGCATCCGCTGGCGCAGCCGCTCCTGCTCAAAACTCACGCGCTACTCAAGGCAACGACCAAGGACTATCTCCGGGATATTCAGGGACGCCTGATTTTACAGCCGTTGGCGGAACGGCTGTTAAACGTTGCTGACCTGCACGACCTCGACCAGCGTTTGATGCAACTGTTATCCTATTTTCGCGGCAGAGGCCGAGCACAGACAGGATACCTGGCTGGAAATGTGATTAACCTGCTGTGTCAACTCCAGGTTAATTTGAGCAATCGCGATTTCTCTTTTCTGACCATCCTGCAGGCCCACCTGAAGCGAGTAACTTTGCATCGGGTCAATTTTACAGGTGCAGACCTGAGCCAATCCGTTTTTACGGAGTCCTTCAGCCCCGTGCTGTCGGTGTCCCTCAGTCCCGATGGGTCGCTGCTGGCAGCGGGTGATGTCAACCACGAAATCCATGTGTGGCAGGTGGGCACCCAGCAACCCCTGTTGACTCTGGAAGCAGAGGGTTGGGTATGGTCAGTGGCCTTCAGCCCCAGCGGTCGGCTTCTGGCCAGCAGCGCCAACCGTTTGGTCTGCCTGTGGGATGTGCAGACGGGTCAGTGTGTACGATCGCTCCAGGGTTATGCCAGTCGCATTTTCTCGATCGCCTTCAGTACTGACGGAAAGTACCTGATCAGCGGCAGCGAAGATCATCTGATTCGCATTTGGGATGTGGAAACGGGAGAACTCCTGCACTGCCTGGATGGCCATACCGACGAGGTGCGTTCGATCGCTGTGCATTCTCATGGACACTGGTTTGCCAGTGCCGGATGCGATCGCACCATTCGCCTGTGGGACCTCAACAGCAGAGTGTGCCTCGGCCAGACGGACGTTCAGGCATCGGTCATCGAATCGATTGCCTTCAGTGCCGATGGAACGCAGTTGATTGCCAGTGGCGATCACACTGTTCAGCGATGGAGGATTAATGCACACCAATTGCCAGCAGACACACCAACCGAAACACCCCTTAACAAAGCGACGCAGATTCAAGCACTACCCATCGCACAACATCCGTCATCTCCGGTTCTATCACTTCAGCAAAGCTTGCATGGACATACTGCCCCCGTCCGGGCCGTTGCCTGTTGCCCGGTGGGTGACTGCTTTGCCAGCGGCAGCGACGACCACACCATTCGCATCTGGAGCCTGAAAACTGGAGAGTGTCTGCGCACGCTCTACAGTCATACCAGTTGGATTTCGTCTATCTGTTTTGCTGCATCGGGGAACAAATATCTCCTCGCCAGCGGCAGCGAGGACCAGTCGATTCGTCTGTGGGATAGCCGCACCGCTGTTTGCCTGCAAAGCCTTCAGGGATACAGTAACGGCATCTGGTCGATCGCCTGCCATCCCGATGGGCAACAGTTTGTCAGCGGCGGACAGGATCGCACCGTGCGCCTGTGGAACAGCACAACCGGGGAGTGTTTGCAGATCATGCGGGGGCATCAGAGTTGGGTCTGGTCAGTAGTGTTTAACCCCGATGGGAACCTCCTGGCCAGTAGTAGCGATGATCGCACCATTCGCATCTGGAACACCGGGGGCCAATGTCTACAGGTCTTGCAAGGCCACACCGACCAGGTTTACTCGATCGCCTTCAGCCCCTCGTCCTGCTGGCTATCCAACTCCCTCCTGGCCAGTGGCAGCTTAGATGGCACCATTCGCCTGTGGAATGCCCAGACTGGAATGGGTCTACAAACGATTCGCGGCCATCAGGGAGGCGTCTGGTCAGTCGCGTTCAACCCAGCAGGGACGCTTCTGGCTAGCGGTAGCCTCGACCAGACCATCAAACTCTGGGACATGGGCACGCTCTTCCCTGACAATTCTGACAGTCCTCCCCGTCTCCTCAAAACCCTGACCGGACACAGAAGCTGGGTGCGCACGGTTGCCTTTCACCCAAATGGTCATCTGCTGGCCAGCGCCAGTGCTGACGGTGTGCTGAAGCTCTGGGACGTAACAACTGGAGCCTTACTCAAAACCGTTCAGGCCCACAACAGTACAATTCTTTGTGTGGTCTTTAGTCCGGACGGAGAAACACTGGCCACAAGCGGCATTGATGGGACAGTCCGAATATGGCCGCTTAATACTAAATACAATGATTCTATCAACGTTAAGAAGCATCAATTAAATAGGAACTATGAATTGAGTAGAGACGATGAATTGAAAAATAGCGCGATCGCCCCTGATTCAATCATTTGCCCAGAATGGAAGCCCCAAATTCTGACAGGACACGAACGCTGGGTGCGTTTTCTGGCCTACCATTCAGCAGAATCCGTATTGATGAGCTGTAGCCAGGATGAAACGATCAAGTTCTGGCACCTGCCAACCGGAAAATGCCAGAAAACAATCAGAATTTTGCGCCCTTACGAAGGCATGATCATTCAGGGGATACGTGGACTGACCACTGCCCAAACACAAATGCTCAGGCTGTTAGGAGCAATCGGGGTGGACGATTTCCCTGACGAGCAAACAACTGCCCATCGCCAGGTCGCTTAAGGTTTCATGCTGCTGTTTGATGGCTTCTAAGCAGGTAGGCGCGATTCAGCTTGAAACCCCAAAAGATGTTCCGCCCGCTGCGCGGGCGGAACATCTTTTGGGGTTTCGACTTTTTCCACACCCACTGACTTAACACCCGCTAATGATATCAGGCACGAAACTTCTCGGTAATCCGGCGCATCGCTTCCTCCACATTTTCCCGACTGTTGAACGCCGAAATGCGGAAGTAGCCTTCACCCGCTGCACCGAACCCTGAACCAGGAGTCCCCACCACGTTGCAGGTGTGCAGTAGCTTGTCGAAGAAATCCCAGCTCGACAGGCCATTGGGCGTTTTCACCCAGACGTAGGGCGCGTTGGTGCCGCCGTAGACCTGGATTCCCGCAGAGGTGAGCTGTTCTCGGATGATGCGAGCATTCTCCATATAAAAGCTGATGAGCGCCTGCGTCTGTGCCTTGCCCTCAGGGGAATACACCGCCTCAGCACCCCGTTGCACAATGTACGATACCCCATTGAATTTGGTAGACTGGCGTCGGTTCCACAGCTTCCAGAGTTCTACATCGGAGCCGTCCGCCGCTTTTCCGGTCAGGGTCTTGGGAACGACGGTGAAAGCGCAGCGGGTTCCGGTAAAGCCAGCGTTCTTGGAGAAGGAGCGAAATTCGATCGCACAGTCCCGCGCACCTTCAATTTCATAAATTGAGTGGGGCAGACTGGAAGCAGTGATGAACGCTTCGTAGGCCGCGTCGAAGAAAATGATAGAGCCGTTGGCACGGGCGTAGTTGACCCAGGCTTGCAGGTGCTCCCTGGTGGCAGTCGCTCCGGTGGGGTTATTGGGGAAGCAGAGGTAGATCAGGTCTACTTTCTGGGTGGGAATCTCGGCAGTGAAGTTGTTCTCAGCGGTGATCGGCAGATAGACCAGGCCGCTGTATTCGCCCTTTTCGTTCACTTCACCCGTGTGTCCCGCCATCACGTTGGTGTCTACATACACCGGGTACACCGGATCGGTCACGGCAATGCTGTTGCCGTTGCCAAAGATATCCAGAATATTGCCGCAGTCGCACTTGGAGCCATCAGAGACAAAGATCTCATCGGCACTGACATCGCAACCCCGCGCCTGAAAATCATTGGTGGCGATCGCCTCCCTCAACCAGCCGTATCCCTGCTCCGGCCCGTACCCCTTGAAGCCAGCGCGATCGCCCATGTCTTCCACGGCTTTAATCATGGCAGTGCGGCAGGCTTCAGGCAGGGGTTCCGTCACATCCCCAATGCCCAACCGGATAATTTTCGCGTCAGGATTTGCCTCAGCAAAGGCGTTCACCCGCCGTGCGATCTCCGGGAACAGGTAACCAGCCTTCAGCTTCAGGTAGTTGTCATTAATCGTTGCCATGATGGGTTATTGCAATCTTCGCTTGAGACACCTTTAGCAGTGTAATGCGATCGTTGACTCTGTGGGAGCGTTCCCCGGAGCTGGAATTTGTAACTTCTCAAAAACCGCTGGTAAAGGAGGGAGAGAGGAGTTGCGCAAGGGACGCGATCTGCCTAACACCACTGTAGGGCGTGCCATAAAATCCCAACTTGCTCTCACAATCTATCTATGTGAAGAGCACTTCAACCTTTTCCTCAGGTATAACTCCCATGAGAACATTCTGAGGGCAAGGATAGTGGAGATTTCCAGGGAAATACCAAAGGATCAGCAGGTGGGGTGGGGGCGATCGCAATGGTTACCCCTAATGGCGATCGTACTGGTTGTACTGGGTACACTCTTCAGGTTTATCAGTCTTGACCGCCAGGTCTCCTGGTTTGATGAAGCATATACTGCCTTTCGGATTTCTGGCTACTCCGCGGTCGAACTGGCACAGCACGTCCAGCAGCGGTTAGCGGGAAGCGCTATGAGCGTGCCAGAATTTCTGAGGGAATTGCAGCGGTTTCAGCAGGTCAATGCCTATCACGGGATTGCCGATACCGTGCGGGGGTTGGCCACCGAAGAAGCCGTATTGACACCCGTTTATTACATCCTGGCTCGCCTCTGGGCAGGCATATTTGGCACCTCAATTGCGGCACTACGCAGTTTGCCTGCAACCATCAGTCTGTTCGTCTTTCCCTGTGCTTACTGGTTCTGCTGGGAACTGACGGGACAACGGTGGATGGGATGGGTGGCGATCGCCCTGATGTCCGTCGCACCTTTTCAGATTCTCTACGCCCAGGAAGCACGTCCCTACAGTTTGTGGATGGTGGCTACCCTCGTTTGTAGTGCAGCACTGCTGCGATCGCTCAGATCGGGAAAACGCCAGGATTGGGCGCTGTACGCTCTGACGCTTTCCTTTGCCTTCTATTCATATCTCCTGTCGTTATTTGTCGCAGTCGCCCACGGTATTTATCTTCTCGCAATAGGGGCATGGCGATCGCGAAAAATTCTGCTCCCTTATATCATTGCCTCTACCGTCGCTTTTCTATCCTTCTCGCCCTGGCTATTTGTCATTTTTAGTAACCGCCGACCACACACAGCAGATTTACTCACGCTAATCGATTGGCTCAAGTTTGCAGTGGTCAATCTCCGACGAACATTTGTTGACGTTGGATTGGGAATTTATTCTCCTGGTACGGTCATCGATTACTTTCTGACGGTTCCCTGTTTGGTGCTGGCGATCGCCGCTATGAGCTTCCTGATTCTTGGTCGTAATCCATTGCGCGAACGGTCATTTTTGCTGTGTCTGATTCTGATCCCTGGGATGATTCTCATCATTCTGGATCTAAAGCTGACGGCCTTTCGATCGCTGGTGATGCGCTATCAAATTCCTGTCTTTATGGGAATTCAACTCGCCGTTGCTTACCTGCTATCAGAAAAAATGTTTCCCCGATTTGCACTTCCGGCTCAAAGGCAGTTCTGGCGATCGATTCTGGTCATTGTCATCACGTTTGGTATGCTGTCCGGCGCAGTAATTTCCCAGGCTAATGCTTCCTGGATGCGGTACTATGCGGCCCAGACCCCCCAACTGGCAAATATCATCAATCGATCGCCGAATCCACTGGTATTGCTGGGAGAATGTGCGATCGCAGATTCTGTCTGTGTTGCAATGATTACCTGGAACGGTTGGGCACTGGCCCATTCACTGGCACCTGATGTAAAAATTGCGCTTGTTCTTGACGAACAAATACCAGTGATTGATCAAGATCCAGTCACCCCGTTTGTCTACCTACCAACCACGCCTCTCCAGAAGAAACTGGAACAGTACTATCAACTCCAGCAAGTCCAGAAAGGGGTTGATGCGTGGCAATTACTCCCCAAGTATGTAGGCAGGCGCGATTAAAGTTGAAACCCCAAAAGCTATTCCGCCCTTCGACTCCGCTCAGGGCGGAATAGCTTTTGGGGTTTCAAGTTTTTCCACACCCACTGACTTAGGAGATTTTACGAAAGAAATTACCCACGTCATGTGGATGTCTCCCTCGCGCCGAGAGGGAGACATCCACACGACGGGTAATTTCTTTCGTAAAATCTCCTTACGGTCTACGCTGCTCAGCTCCCTGGCGAGAATTATTCTGCCCAGGCGTTGACGGGGAAGGAGACTGAGATGGAGCAGAGGGTTCAATCAGATTGCGTACCTGCTCCTGGAGCTGGGGATTTTGCCGAACGGCAGCAAAAATCTGGTTGAACTGCTGCACGCTCAGACCGTTGGAGGTCACCGCCTGCTCCTGTTTGCCACGAGCCGCCTGCTGGATCTGGGTGAGCTGCTGCACGACCCGTTCAAACCGCTGGCGATCCTCAGAGGAGACGTTTGCTCCTGACTGCCGGGAAGGAATCCCTTCGGGGGTTCCGGCAGCGTTCGAGCGAGTCGAGTTGCCAGGAGTGCGACGCTGGGTGGCCTCGGCAAGCTGGTTAAACCGCTCTGGGGTCAAGCCTTCACTTTGCAGGGCCTGGAGCATGTCATTCTGGGCCTGGCTCTGCAAACCGCGAACCTCTTGAAGTGCGCGAGCAAACTTCTGCAAATCGGTGGAACTCACTGGGGTAGGGGCTGCTTCTTGAGCTGGAGCAGCCGATCTGCCAGGTGCTTGAGAGGGCGTCTGACCAGCGTTCTGGCCTGGAGTGGCTCGGATGGGTGGGGCGGAGGGTGGCGTGAGCTGAGAAGCCCCACTCTGAGCATGGGCAGGTAGCGTCAAGCCGGCGATCGCCAGAACCAGCGCACTTCCACCAAAAATTAACCGTTTCACCATGAGAAAACCTCCTTAAGTCATTGCAGCCACTAGCTGAATTGTGGGAGCGGGCGGGGGATACCCACACAGGTCGATCATCCTGCCTCCCAAATCGCTCATGAGCGGCTGCTGTACATCCCCTTCGCCGCAGCGATGCGGAGATAGGGGAAGTGTGTTTGAGGGGTGGGTGTCGTCCGCGCTTTGCGCAACTCCATGGGACTGCACCGCTCCCTCACGCATCCTGGGTTACCTTTACAGGCTTGCATGAACCTGGTGTGTCAATCTTATGACGTTTCGTGACGTTTTTGGTCACACGACGTTCATCTCCAGATGCAATCGCCCTCGGAAAAAGGCTTTGCAGTGTCTATCTCTTCCCTGTGACAGACGAGGGGATGCCTCACGAGAACTAACGTGGGAAGGAGTTCAGCCGCATTGATGCGTTGTCAAAGGCGGCGATCGCCACAATTCACCATGCAGAGCATCAGCCCATCCGATTCGCAAACGAACCAGTCGCCTATCGAGTTTCCGTTCAGCCCCCCCCCAGTCACGACGCAACTCTCCGAGAATGCCATCCTGACAACAGTGGATGACCTGTATAACTGGGCACGGCTCTCCAGCCTCTGGCCGCTCCTCTACGGAACAGCCTGCTGCTTCATTGAGTTTGCCGCGTTGATTGGCTCTCGCTTCGACTTCGATCGCTACGGTTTGCTTCCCCGCGCCTCCCCCCGACAGGCCGACCTGATCATTCTGGCGGGCACGCTCAACATGAAAATGTCTGCGGCCACCCGACGACTGTGGGAGCAGATGCCGGAACCCAAGTATGTGATCGCGATGGGAGCCTGCATGATTTCGGGTGGTATGTTTAGCGCCGACTCCCCAACGGCAATCCGTGGGGCAGACAAGATTCTCCCAATTGATGTATACATCCCTGGTTGTCCGCCCCGACCGGAAGCGATTATGGATGCGATCATCAAGCTCCGCAAAAAAATCTCCAGCGAGTCTTTGCCGGAGCGGGGGCGAATTTTGCAGACGCATCGCTACCACACGATCTCTCACAATATGAAGCCCCTGCCGCTAATCCACACCGGAGAATATCTGCGATCGCCCTATCGTCAGAAACCCCCCGAAGCGCTAGCACAGGAAATGGGCATCCCGTTGCCGGAAGTGCTGAAGCAGATGGAGCCACAGAAGACCAGCGAAGGCTCTGGCGCTTAGATTTAGTACAAAGCGATAAAATAAGCGCGGCTGATTCGCGTTTATTTTATCGCTTTGTAATCTTTAGGAGATTTCCAGCAATGAATTACCTGCGTTGTGTGGGCGGTTCCCCTCGCTACACGGTAGCCGCTATGCGGGGGGAACCGCCCACACAACGGGTATTTTCTTTTGCGGAAATCTCCTTAGACTGGCAAATTATGAATGCTCTCACCACCTGCTGGCGCGAGGTGGGAGTGTCCTGATAGGGCAGTCAGCAAAAGCCCGCTCCCCGTTTATCGGACAGGTGGCATTCTCACCGCACATTGGGAACTTTTGCCCAAATGTGCCCCCAAATTGTTTCCGTTTGGAGCTTTTGAGAAATGAATTGGAGTTTGGACTCCACCCTGCTAGTAGTCCACCAAGCGAACTTTGCCTGGTTGAAAAACTTTGCCTGGTTAGTGTGGCGCACGAAGCGCGCCACACTAACCAGGCAAAGTTTCTTTGGTGGACTATTAGTACCTGGCGGCTTAAGTTTGCCGATGGTTAGTGATGTGGGGCGCTTAGCGCCCCACATCACTAACCATCGGTTTATTTCCGCCGTGCAGTACTAGCGCGAGGATGGAGAGTGCGGGCTAATTTTTTTCAAAATCTGAGTTACACACAAGACACATTCGAAATGTATGTCAGATTAGTCTTTAAGATACTGCTGTGAGGTTGACCTGTGAAAATTGTCTGGGAACAGAGTATTTATTTTGGCAACGCTCCCGTTTTCTGCTGTATCTGTGGTCATCGATCCCACCCGATTCGTAGCGGCTCTAATCAACTGTTGCTGGCGGTCATCTACGACCACGATGGCAAAATGCACGGCGAAGCCTGCCGTGACTGTGTCGCAGCAGGCACCGAAGGAATTAAACACCGACTGGCGGAACGGATTGAGGCTTTGCAGGCCAAATTGACGGAATTAGAACATCTGGCCAAAGAAAATATCCAGATCCCGTCTATAGAACAGGAATTCGAAATGCATCGCCGTGAGGTGTCATAGGACTCCCTCTACGATCGCTTTTTCGATGTAAATACGGTGGTGAACATCATCAACATACCCCCCAGAAACAGGGCGATCGCCAGTCCACCGATCACCAGATTCTGAGTGTCAGGATTCTCCATAGGGCAGGGATCGTGGGTTAGAGGTAAAAGCAGTGAGCTGAACAAAGCGGGCCTGGATCGCCTGCCAGAGCCAGCGCAGCAGGGTAGACATACTGCGGGAATGGGCGATCGCCCACAGGTTGATCCCCAGGCACACTGTCCCCAATGAAAGTAAGACGAAAGTGGGGATCATGACGATACCAATGATCAACCAGGTGGCAACATGCAGCACCATCAGCCCAGAATACAAACTGGCGAATGCGGTCATTAAATTTACTTGAATGACTGGACGGCCAGTACCAACAAAGATCATGGTTTGTAGCGTCGCCAGCAGGTTGGCGGGAACCAGGAAGGCACAGATGCCGATGCAGTGCGATCGCGAAAATTCAAACAAAGCGTTCAAATCTAGCATTTCATTAAAATAACTCAGAAATTACCGAAGCTCTCGATTCGTAAAGAAATGAAACGGCGATCGCTGATCCCCGGAACAACCTTTGAATAGGCATAAAGAAAACCTTTGGGCAGATTCTCCACCCCAAAAAGTTGACTACCCTGGATTTATCTTTGTATCGGTTCAGCGTGAAAACAGACACTTCATACATTTGACTTGAACGTGGCATCGCTCAATGCTTCCAGATCTCAGATTCTGAAGTGCAGTCCGTGTAAGACAGCATCTCATTCCACCTTCAACCTCGGCATCGTCCAGAAGTAAACCGGATAGGCAGATTTTTATGGCACAGAGTTTTGGGTTAATCGGTCTTGCAGTCATGGGTGAAAACCTGGCGCTGAATATTGAGCGCAACGGTTTTTCCGTGTCCGTCTATAACCGAACTTCGTCCGTCACTGAAAAGTTCATGAACACCCGCGCCAAGGGAAAAAACTTCTATGCGGCTTATAGCTTAGAAGATTTCGTCCAGTCCCTGGAGCGGCCCCGCAAGATTCTGATTATGGTGAAAGCGGGTGCTCCGGTAGACGCAGTCATCAACCAACTCAGGCCCTTGCTTGATCCCGACGACATGATCATCGACGGTGGTAACTCCCTCTATAGCGACACCGAGCGGCGAGTACAGGAGTTGGAATCGACCGGGTTCCGGTTCATGGGAATGGGCGTCAGTGGCGGTGAAGAAGGTGCCCTGAATGGCCCCAGCCTGATGCCGGGGGGTACCGAAGCAGGCTACCGCGAGATTGAACCGATCGTGACCAAAATCGCCGCCCAGGTGGACGATGGCCCCTGTGTCACCTACATTGGTCCTGGCGGTTCCGGTCACTACGTGAAAATGGTGCACAACGGCATCGAGTACGGTGATATGCAGCTCATTGCAGAAGCCTATGACCTGCTGCGGAACGTTGCTGGACTCAGTGCCGCCCAACTGCACGAAGTCTTTGCCGAGTGGAATACCACCGACGAACTCAACTCCTTCCTGATCGAAATTACCGCTGATATCTTTACCAAGATCGACGCTGAGACGGGTCAACCCCTGGTCGATCTGATCATGGATTCCGCTGGTCAGAAGGGGACGGGCCGCTGGACGGTGCAGAGCGCCCTGGAACTGGGGGTCAGCATCCCTACGATTATCGCAGCAGTCAACGCCCGCATTATCTCCTCTTACAAGGAAGAACGGGTGGCTGCATCCAAAGTGCTGACGGGACCCAGTGGACGTTACGAAGGTGATGTGAAAGCCTTCGTCAACATGGTGCGCGATGCCCTCTACTGCTCCAAGATTTGCTCCTATGCCCAGGGCATGGCATTGCTCCACAAAGCTTCTCTGGAGTTCAACTACAACCTGGATCTGGGCGAAATGGCCCGGATCTGGAAGGGTGGCTGCATTATCCGCGCTGGCTTCCTCAACAAGATTAAGGACGCCTACCGGAACGATCCCAACCTCCCCAACCTGCTGCTGGCCCCTGAGTTCAAGCAGACCATCCTCGATCGCCAGGGTGCCTGGAGAGAGGTGCTGGCCACTGCTGCAAAACTGGGTATCCCCGTCCCCGCCTTCAGCGCCTCCCTCGACTACTTCGACAGCTACCGCCGCGCCAATCTGCCACAAAACCTGACTCAGGCACAGCGCGACTACTTCGGCGCTCACACCTACGAGCGCGTAGACAAACCCGGCAGCTTCCACACCGAGTGGATGGTAGAAGAACCACCAACGCCCAGTCTGGCGGGCGCAAGATAAACACAAAAAGGGGTGTCTGACAACACCCCTTTTTGTTTACCTGAGATCTTGCACCTTGCTTAAAGAAAAACCAAAACCCTGATTCTGCCACCGCTCTGCGGTGGCAGAATCAGGGTTTTGGTTTCTGGGGCAAGATCTCAGTTACTGGACTTTTGACTAATTTTTCCTGAAAAGCTAACTACGTCAGCTTTTCAGGAAAAATCGGCGCTAAACCTAAATATGCTGCGAAACGCTCTCTAAGAGAGCGTTTCGCGGCGTTACAGGAAAAATAGTCAAAAGTCCAGTTGTTTACCGATGGGCCAGATACTCAAACACACTTTTGTCTCCAATGTCTGGTGGGATCGGCTGGATTATTTTGCGAATCGCAAACACCAGCATCAGAACGGCCCAAATCCCCAGCATCCATCGCTCCCATGCTGGTGGTAATACCCCAGTCAGATGTCCCAGCAACAGCATCGGCACCAGCGGCGTCAGCAGTTTGGTTTCTAACCGATCAAAACAAAATGCTTCCTTAAAAAAAATCCCCGTCAGCGCAGCAAACGTAAACCCAACCCCCAGCAACGTCAGAGGATTCTGATAAACCGTCAGCAGGAAGGGAGCGCGATCGCCATGCGCCACAACGATCGCCGCCACCGTCCCAATCCCCCAGAACACCTGAAGCGCCCGGTGCAGTGCTGCCATGTAGATGTGAATGGTCAGCAAACTGACACCCAGCGCTAACAAAAACACCGAGTAGAGCACGCTCAGCCACGGCAGGATGGCAGGATCGTCCCCATTCTTCAGCACCAGAGCAGTCCCGATTGCAAAACTCAGGGCTGCGACCATCAAACCTGCACGATAAAGCCGGACACCCTGGCGATCGCCCGCAGTAATCGTAAATTCTCCAAACTGTCCCTGGTATACGGCTGCGCTCATGGGAGTGACCTCGCGTTGTTGCCTTTCTATTTGGAGGATAGCACTGGAAGTGGGGGTGATGATGGGAATGGAGTCAGTTGAACGGGATCGCCAATTTTTGCATTCAACGCTTCCCGCGCATTGCCGCCATTCACAGCGATCTCAACCCAACCGTGACTGCCAATGAGAGACAGGAGATCTCCTGCTGAAGCTGTGCTGTAAGTCGCGTGGCTGGAAATCGTTGTGGAGCAGACACGCACCTGCCAGAAATGGTTGGCGACAGCTTGAGCGGGGATATTGGTCACCAGATTGCCAAAGCGATCGCAGTACTGAATACAACCAAGAAGAATCCCACCCTGTTCCTGGTAAGCAGGGATGGGCAGGGTGACCAGCGTGGTGAAGTCAATCCTGTCGCCCAGGTCAGTCAGGCAAACTCCGCTGGCCAGATGAGCGCCCGCTGGAGCAAAAATATCCCGCCCATGAAAGGTGGTGCTGGGGGATGGGGTGCGCCAGTATTGGGGGTTGGTCAGCGCTACGGCGGCGATCGCCGGATATTGCTTCAGCACTCCGCTGAAGATGCCGTTGTCGGGACCAACCAGATAGCCCGATTCGAGCTGGAGGGCGATTGCCCGCCGCTGGCCTCCCACACCTGGATCGACCACCGCAATATGTATCGTTCCGACCGGGAAATAGGGGTAGGCATTCATCAGATTAAATCGGGCAGCCGCCAGATCCTGGGGTGGAATGTTATGGGTCAGATCCACAACGGGTAGTGTGGGAGCGATCTGGGCGATCACCCCCTTCATCACCCCCACGTAACCATCCTGCGTGCCGAAATCTGTCAGTAGCGTCAGCATTTTTCTTCGTCTTCCTAGGACTACTCGGCGGTCTAAAATTGCCTATGTTTTTGTGTGGCGCACGAAGCGCGCCACACAAAAACATAAGATTATTTCCGCCGTGAGGTGTTACCCCGATCTACCGTTTTGGGTCATTTTTTTGGCAGAATATTGCAATCAATAAAATGTTCTAAAAAACACTGGACAAATCCGTAGATTTGATGGTACAAGTGTTCTTATAAAGCGGCACTATATCCTGATTTACCTATGGAAGCTCTAACCGAAGTCCAACGGCAACTCTACGACTGGCTGGTGGACTATATCCGCGAGAACCAGCACTCCCCGTCCATTCGGCAGATGATGAAGGCAATGGGGCTGAAATCCCCTGCGCCCATCCAGAGCCGCCTGGAGCACCTGCGCTCAAAGGGCTACATTGATTGGACCGAAGGACGGGCGCGTACCATTCGCCTCATTCACTCACTCAGCCAGGGTGTCCCCATCATGGGTGAGGTGTTTGCAGGGGGCGCACTCGAATCAAAGACCGATGTGGTGGAATACCTCGACATCGCAGGAATGCAGCTTCGGCCCCAGGACTATGCTTTGCGAGTGAATGGTGACAGCATGATTGAGGCCATGATCGCCGATGGCGACCTGGTAATCATGCGGCCTGTGCAGGAGCCAGACCGTGTGAAGAACGGCACCATTGTTGCGGCTCATATCGATGGAGCAGGCAACACCCTGAAGTACTTCCACCGTCGCGGCAACAAAGTCACCCTCAAGCCAGGAAACTCCAAGTACGACCCAATTGAAGCGCTCGCCGATGAAGTTAGCCTCCAGGGCACTTTGATTGGCGTATGGCGCGATTACAACTAGGAAACACCCGAAGGGAAGAGTCAGTCTATGGCAAGATACTGAGACAGTCTTTACCAGGCTGACTCTTCGTTGCTTGCGATCGCCGTGAAATCTACCTCCTTCCTCCAGGTCTTCCAAAGCCGAAAGATAGCTGCACTGCTGCTGCTCGGCTTTGCATCAGGACTTCCACTCTTTCTGACCAGTCGTACCCTGCAGGCGTGGATGACGGTCGAGGGGGTTGACCTGACCAAAATCGGCGTGTTTAGCCTGGTGGCACTACCCTACTCTCTGAAGTTTCTCTGGTCACCCCTGCTCGACCGTTATGTGCCGCCATTTCTTGGTCGGCGACGGGGTTGGTTGGTCATCATTCAGGTGGTGCTGTCACTGGCGATCGCTGCCATGTCCCTACAAAGCCCCAGGCAAGCGTTGGGACTGGTGGCAATTAATGCCGTTTTTATTGCCTTCTTTAGCGCCAGTCAGGACATTGCGCTGGATGCCTATCGCACGGATGTCCTGGAGGAGCGAGAGATGGGAGCCGGGGCAGCGGTGTTTGTCCTGGGCTACCGTATCGCCATGCTGACGACGGGAGGATTGGCCCTGATTCTGGCCGACCAGATGCCCTGGCCGATCGTGTATCTCTGCATGGCGGGCCTGATGCTGCTGAGCGTCGGGTTTACGCTGTTTGCACCGGAGCCAGAGCGTCAGGTTGTACCGCCCAGCACGCTGGCAGAGGCTGTTGTGCAGCCCTTTCTCGAATTCTTTCAGCGATCTGGAGTCACCAGAGGATTGCTGATTCTTCTGTTCGTCACCCTGTTCCGGTTAGGGGATGGCCTGGTTAACAACATGGCTACTCCTTTCCTGCTGAAAACTGGATTCAGTCAAACTGACATCGGTGCCATTCAGGGCGGAATGGGGCTGATCGCAACGATTATCGGCACCCTCGTCGGTGGTGCGGCCCTCAGCCAGTTGGGAATTAATCGGTCGCTCTGGGTCTTTGGTGGGCTGCAAGCCCTCAGCAATGTCGCCTATTTTGTCCTGGCGCTGGTCGGCCTCAGTTTTCCGGTGATGGTACTGGCGATTAACATTGAAAATTTCTGCGGGGGTCTGGCAACCGCAGGTTTTGTCGCCTTCCTGATGAGCCTCTGCAATCCTCGGTTCACAGCCACTCAATACGCCCTGCTCTCCAGCTTGATGGCGGTAAGCCGCGATATTTTGGTGGCCCCAGCCGGAGCGATCGCCCAACAAACTGGATGGCCGCTCTTTTTTCTGCTCACGATCGCTGCCGCTATTCCTGGCCTGCTCCTGCTTCCCTGGTTCGCGCCCTGGAACTCGCAAGACATGAGTAATCCACGATAAGATTAGAGGTGAGTCAACAAAACTTAAACAATCATCTCATTGGCTTTGTAGTAGCGCTATGTCCTTTTTCCGTCAGTACATTGCTCCTCTGATAGTTGTGTTGATCTTCCTGGTATCGCTGCTGGTGGTCAGCGCCCGCATTTTCCTGCCCGCAGATATGGCAGCACCTGCGCCGATCGAAGAAGTGGGCACGGTTCAGCCCAAGCACACGGTTGCAGGACTGCCCATCACCGTTGATGTTCTGGTACATGGCCTGTCGTCATCGGTGCCCACAATCTAGCCTGCCGGGTAGGTTTAATTCAGTTAAAATCAATCCATCCTCACGAACAACCCGAGATGGATACGCCAACAATTGAAGATGCGCTGAACGATCGCTTTCCTTTCGCTTCACCTGGAGAGACGATATCAGTCAAAGACCGCATTGCCGCCGGAAAAGCGCTGCGCCAGAAGGTGAAGCGCTCGGAGCACGGCGTTTACCAGCCTGCCGAGAACCGCGAAGATCCGATCGCCATTCTCGAAGCTCAGGCGAAAACTCGTCTGTCCGAACTGGTACCGATTCGCCATGCCCGAATGCTGACCTCCCCTTTTGCATTCTTGCGGGGTGCGGCGGCAATCATGATTCAGGACATCGGCTCTGCCGCGACAACAGGAATTTCCGTGCAGGCGTGTGGCGATATGCACGTCTCAAACTTTGGGGTGTTCGCTTCAGCGGAGCGAAATCTGATTTTTGGCATCAACGACTTTGACGAAACCTTACCGGGAGCCTGGGAATGGGATATCAAGCGCCTGGTGACCAGTGCTGTGGTGGCGGGGCGGTATCTGGAAGCAAACCGGGGTCAATGCGAGGATGCGGTGCGGGCGATCGTCCAGACATACCGCCAACAGATGAATGAATACGCCGAGATGGGCTATCTGGACGTGTGGTACGAAAGCATCACTGGAGACGATCTGATCCAAAAACTGCCCGATGACCTTCAGAAGAATGCGTTTCAGCGGCTGCTGAAAGTGCGGGAGCGCAATCATCTGCAAGTATTGGATCGAATGACCAGTCTGGTAGATAACCAATACCACATTGTTGAAGATCCGCCGCTGGTGGTACGGCTGGAAACGCTGGTGCAAAGGCATCTCTCCGAGGAAGAACTGCGCCTGCTGATGCAGGATTATTACAGCTCCCTGAGTGGCGATCGCCGCTATTTGCTGTCCCAGTACCGGGTGCTGGATGTCGCCCGCAAAGTTGTGGGGGTAGGAAGTGTGGGCACTCGCTGCTGGGTGATTTATCTGGAGGGGAAGGATCACAAAGATCCGCTGTTTTTGCAGGTGAAGGAAGCCCAGCCATCAGTGCTGGCTCCCTACTCCGAGGTGTTTTGCAATTACCGAATGCCAGACAACCACCAGGGGCACCGGGTGGTGATTGGGCAGCGGTTGATCCAGGGAGCACCCGACATTTTTCTGGGATGGGGAGACCTGGGGGGAGTGAACTATTACTTCCGGCAATTGCGCGATATGAAGGGCGGCGTCAAGCTCGAAAAAGGCAAAATATCTCCTGCAAGATTCCCTGATTACTGCAGGTTGTGTGGTTGGGCACTGGCACTGGCCCATGCCAAGTCAGGGGATGCAGCGATGCTGGCGGGGTATGTAGGAAAGAGTGAAGCCCTGGACGATGCGCTCGTTCAATTTGCCTTTACCTACGCCGATCAGACAGAGCAGGACTATGAACGCCTGGTCAGGGCGGCACAGGAGGGCAGAATTCCAGTGGACGCGGAGTAGGGCAGGGAAGCGGGTGCAAAACATCCCTCAGTTGTCAGGGACTGTAAATCTTCCAATCCTGGCACGTTGCTTGCAGTTTCGTGAACGTCTCCTGACCCTGAACGATTCTCCAGGCAATCTCGATCGCCTGCTTCTCAGTGTCCGTCAGCTTCCAGGAGAGCGGGGGCGCATAGCCTTTGCGTTGGTCATAGAAGGCTTTGCGCTGTTTGTAAACCGCTTTCCGTGCGCCAAGATTAAAATCAGTGACCTGCCTTCCCTTCGCTCTGTCGAACGTCATGGGTGAAATCAGGAAGCGGCGACCATCTTCGACCAACGTGGCGTTAAAGATGGGAATTGGAATTTGCCCCGATAGAATCTGCTGTTGCCAGGTTCTCAGGGTCTTCTGCTTTTGCAGGGCCGGATCTCTGGTTTCGCCCAGCCAGTCCAACTCGATGGCATATCCCCGATCAAGAATCTGGTTCTCTAAAAGGGGTTTTTGGGTCAGGGCTGACGAAAACAACGGCAGTCCCAGAACGCTCCACAAATCCGGGTAGGCCATGCCCCACCCAACCGCATCCAGACTATCGGAGGTTGCACCCCTCAACGCAGCCGCCAGTTCAGTCCGTTCGGGCTGACATCCTCCCCACGGCTAGAAGCCGGGGGGTTCTCCCTTCAACCAGCCG
>CAZVXA010000008.1:0-31181 GCA_964630955.1 uncultured bacterium
TGCCTCTACCTGAGGTTTTCCATATATTCCTACCAGCGGTTTTTGAGAAGTTACTGGCTTTAAAGCATCTATTGAAGGCCGGACACACATTTATCGATTGTGGGGCAAATGTTGGCTACTTCTCAATTCTTGCAGCTCAGTTAGTTCAGGAAGAGGGCACAGTCGTATCAATCGAAGCGAATCCAAGCACCTACTCATTATTAAAGCGAAACTTATCTGTCAATGGAGTTGGGATTCCAGTTCATTGCGCTCTAACAACTCAAAAGGGGGAGGTCGAGTTGTTTATGCCGATCGAGGGTGGAGATGTTTACTCTAGTCTACACATTGGTGGGCTATTGCAGGGACAGGCAGTGAAGACCTTTCAGGTTCAAGGTCGAGCTTTAGATGAAGTGATTGAGGAATTGAAATTATCTCAAATCAATTTAATCAAAATTGATGTTGAAGGAGCAGAATTAGAGGTACTGCGATCAGCCAATCATTTACTTTCGCACTTCCGCCCTCTATTAATTATGGAATATTCTGTCAAAACGTGGTCTGCTTTTGGGGCGACAGCTAAAGATTTAGAGCAATTACTTGAGCGACATTCCTATAAATCATACCTGTATGATAAAGAAAACAAGTGCTTAGTCCCAACGACTCTAAAAACCTGGCAGGAGAACTATGTAAATCTTGTTTTGGTTCCTGAGGAGCATTAGCTTGATAAAACTATGCGAATTTTTACAGCAGTAAGGCACTCGACAAACTCACACGATTATTATGGAGAGTTGTGGAGCAAAAATTTTTATCCGGCACTGCAACAACTGGGCTGTGAGATTGTCGAGTCACAGACAGATTTGCTGGTTGCAAGTCGCTTTATGCAAATTGCTGAGCAATTCACTCCTGAAGAGCAAGCAATCCGCAGTCAACTCACCAACCAAATTATTGATGAAATAAAACAAGCACATCAGAAACAGCGAATCGACTTATTTCTCGGCTACTTTTACAATGCACATTTTGATCCAGAGGGATTCGATGATATCCATTGCTTAGGTATTCCAACCGTAAATTTCTATTGCAATAGTATCTACCAATTTAACTTGGTCTCAGCGATCGCCTCCAAAGTCAACTTCTCCTGGCACGCGGAGCGAAATGCACGTTCTTTATATACGAATGTGGGAGCAAATCCTATCTGGGTGCAGATGGGTGCAGACCCAGCGATATATCATCCTGTTTCAGGTTTGGCTAGGCAATCCAGAGCGTGTTTTATTGGCCAACGCTATGCAGACCGTGATCGTTTGCTGGCTAAATTACTCATGCATCAAATACCAGTCGATATTTATGGTAGTGGTTGGCAAACACCAGCACTAGAGAATCATTCCTCCCATTCTGCTTCAGTCCAGTCAGAATATTTAGGACGGCAATCGCCCCAACCCGGTCGCCTTAATAGCTATCTACAAGTCATATTCGAGAATCTACAAAACGAAGGATTGTTCAAAGGTTCACACCGGAGTTTCAGACAATTTCAATACCGCCGTAAAACACGTCAACTAACTCCTTCATTGGTAAAAGCCAGTTGTGGTTTTGCAGCAGATCTCAAACAAACCTTTAATCAATATGAGGTTATCCTTAACTTCAGCAATGTGTGGGCTGATGGAAGACCTGGTTCTGCACTCATCCCCCATGTCCGACTGCGAGACTTTGAGGCTCCCATGTGCAGATCGTGCTATCTGACAGGCTACAGCGACGAGATTTCTGAATTCTATGAACCCGGTAAGGAAATTGATACTTATCAGAACGGGGATGAACTAATTGATAAAACTCGCTTCTATCTCAGTCATCCAGCAGCAGCAGAACGTCTTAGAGAGGCAGGCTATCAACGAGCGATCAATAACCATACCTGGAAACACCGCTTCCAGCAGCTATTTCGAGAAATCGGTCTGCGATCGTCATCAAGATAGCTTTTTATTATGACCGAACTACTTCCTATCTCAGCATTGGTTCCTACGAGGCATCGCAGCATCTCTTTCCAAAGGACGTTAGAGAGTCTGGCGCAACAAGCTTTTCAACCGATCGAGTTGATTGTCGTTGACGGTTCTGATGATTCAGAGACAGAACTGATTTGTCAGCAATCAGTACCGAACCTGTTAACTCAAATCAAATACTATCGGGCAACTGAACTGGGTGCCGCAACTCAGAGAAATCAGGCATTTGTCCATGCGACCCAACCCTTTATCTGGTTGATGGATGATGACATTCTGCTAGAACCAGACTGTGTCAGTCGTCTGTGGAGCGCTCTGCACCATGACCCACACCTCGGTGGTGTAAATGCCATGATTACGAATCAGCAGTACTTGCCACCCGGTCACATCAGTCGATCGCTGTTCCACTTCCTTCATGGAAGACCAGAAGCGACCTACGCAGGTAAGTGTATTGGCCCTGCCTTCAATCTATTACCGGAAGATCGGCCTGAACTGCCAGATATTGTCCCCGTTGAATGGCTTAACACAACCTGTACGCTCTATCGAAGAGAGGCTTTACCCCAACCAATGTTTGCCTCCTGGTTTACTGGCTATTCTTTGATGGAAGATGTAGCACTTTCCCTCACAGTAGGGAAACGATGGAAACTAGCCAACGCACGTACCGCACGCATTTTCCACGATAGTCAACCAGGCGATCATAAAAGTAATATTAGAGCCTTATCTAGCATGGAGTTAATCAACCGACACTATGTCATGACGAAAGTTCTAGAACGACAGCGATTGAGTGATTATTTAAAGCTATTAGTAGTAGAACTTTTTAGCATTGTAGCTTCATTATCTTCATCAAAGAACTGGCTAGCCTTACAGCAACAGATGATGGGGAAACTGGATGCTCTTCGTAAAATATGGACACTCTCTGGTCAAGGAGGAAGTTTAGATGACTGAAGCAGTTAATCTGTACCTGAGCGGCAAGTATGGTTTACAGCACGATACTTGGCATATTCACGATGCTGCGAATAAAGTCAAAGATATCCTTCCGTCAATGTTTTCAATTATTGATGGTTTGGATCGACAAAAACTTAGAATTGCAGACGTAGGTTCAGGAGCAGGTGGTGTTTCTGCAAATCTTATAGAAAGATTGTCACAGATAAGACCAAATGTGGCTCTTGCTGTGACTGGTTTTGAGATTTCGTCCTATGCAATTGAAATAGGCAGGAATATGTTTCCTAGCCTTGATTTAAAGCAGAAATTTTTCGAAGCATCAGATGGGCCATTTGACATTGTTCTGTTTGTTGATGTGTTAGAGCATCTAGAAAATCCGTGGCAGATGCTTCGATTGGCGAGAGAAACTAGTGAATTTATGGTTGTGCGACAGCCCCTGCTGGATAATTTCTCCACCTTTCGCCACAACAACTATAAGAACCAACGTGAAACATGGGGGCATATCAGTTACTTTAACTATCAATCCTTCCTTGACATGGCACAGTCTATTGGTTGGGAGCCAGTCAAGACAGACTTGGTTGCGAGTTGGGAACTAGCTGAAAATATCGAGCAAAAACCCACCCCGGTCAATGCTCTAATAACCAAACTGAATCGTACACTAGCATCATTTCTTCTGAGTGGTTTTTACTTGAACGGCGCATTCCGACGAGTATAGATACTAAAGTAGTAGCCTCTATTGAGGTTGAAAACATTTCGGATGGATTATTCACAGGTTGAGAAATGGGGCTAGGAAATCAGCTTAGGCATACATTCTACCGCTTAGGGCTACCCAGTATTACGAATCATTTTGAGAGTGAGCTAGCTCGTTTGAGAGGAGACTTGACAGGGTCTTACTCACAGCATCGTGAAGATATATTTATTCGGGACTACTTCAAAAATGGGTTGGGAATATACATTGATATTGGAGCCAATCATCCCATTAAGATTAGCTCCACCTATCTTTTATACCGAATGGGGTGGAAAGGCTTGACAGTAGAGCCAATACCCCATCTCTATAAAATGCATCAGCGCATGCGCAAACGTGACCAGCATCTCAATGCAGCAGTGGGCGGAACCAGAGGAAAACTCAACTTCTTTGAGATAATTCCCGATGTATTCTCAACCTTTGATAAAGAGCAGGCTGAGCGTTTAGTTTCATCAGGGGCAATACTCGCTACAACTTACGAAATGGATGTTGTGACATTGGCAGACATTTATCACAAGTATTTTGCAAATCAACAGGTTGATTTTGTCTCCATCGACACAGAATTGTACGATCTCCAGGTTCTTCTTGGAAATGATTGGTTAGTCTTTCGCCCTCAATTAATTATGTGCGAAGATAGCCTTGAGTCAGACGTCTCTAACTTTCTCGAAAGTGTCAACTACAAGATGATTGAACGGATTGGGTACAACATCTTTTTTGAGAACACAGGTCGCAATGTTCACCCATGAAGATCTTATTTGTCCACCCAGGATACTGGCCTTACCTTGCAGCAACAAATCGCGCTCTTACAGATCTAACGCAATATCTCGCATCTCAAGGACATGAAGTTAGTGTTCTTTGTGCAGGGCCGAATCCTAAAGACCCCGATCCCAATGCAGAAACAAACCGAGATGTCCATGAAGGTGTAAAAATTCACCGTATTCAAAATCTCAACATTCCAAAATTAGGGATTAGTTGGCATTCTCCTATTAACATCCTACGTTTTACTTTAATAGCTGGCCTTTGGGCTTTGTTTCGGAGCTACCAGTACGATGTCATTGTGACTCTTGATCTACCACTGGGTATGGGGATTTGGGGCACTGCTGTGCAAGTGCTAACTTTTGGCAAAACTCGTCACATCTGCTGGGTGATGGATATGATCCCAGAATCCCGCTTTGAGCTTGGATTATGGCGGACTAATAACCCTTTACATCGATTGATTGACTATATTCATTCTTGGCCCTATCGATATGCATCCCGTTGCATTGTTTTAGGCCAGTGCATGAAAGAACGCTTGCTACGTTACCATGTTCAGCCCGAAAAAATATCAGTAATTGGGATGTGGCATTATTCCCGTGATATTGCACCACTACCATTTGGATGGCCTGGTATTAGCGAAATACATTATCTAGGTAGAAAATTCATTGTAATGTATTCCGGCCATGCGAGTAGCCTGCATTCAATGAAGACCGTTCAAGACGTAATTGCAGGGCTTCATGATGCAAAGCATATTCATTTTGTTCTGGTGGGCGACTCCTCTTCGTTGATGGCATTGACAAACTATGCAAAAGACAATGACCTCCAAAATGTGACTCATCTATCTCCTGTTGAATGGAAGGATCTAGGCTCACTTCTCGGAACTGGACACATTCATTTAGTAGCACTAAAGGAGGAGATGCAAGGACTCTGTGTACCTTCAAAGCTATATGGCATACTCGCAGCAGGGAGACCTGCTATTTTTATTGGTTCTCCTGAAAGTCAAGCGGCTGTAGATCTTCTGACCGCTGATGCTGGTTTTGTTTTTTCATCACATGAATCTGAAAAGATTATAGAAATTATTCAATATCTCTATCTTCATCCTGATGCTTATCAGCGATTGGGCAAAAATGCTCGTGAATACTTTTTAGAGAATTATGACTATCCCGTTCGATGCGCCTTATGGGATGAAGCTCTTAGAGAAACCAGTGTGTCTAATGCATAAACTCATCAAATTTCTCTCTCAAGCTCGTCAAGGTCTTGACTCTCGGTTTAGAAATGTTTATTTCAAAGCATTAGGGGTGCGTATCAACGGTTATGTGTGGATGCGAGACATTGAGATCCCACGAGACTTTCAATATATTACTCTTGAAAGCCCATGCGCCTTAGATCGAGGTGTTGTTCTACTGTGTGCAGGCGAAACAACATCCGCACCCAAAATTTTGATTGGTGCGCACACTTATATCAATCGAAACACATTTTTAGATGCGATCGAGTCACTCGTTATTGGCAGAAATTGCGCGATCGGGCCAGGTTGTTATATTACCGATCATGATCATGGTACTAACTTAAACTTTTCTCCTCTTAACCAACCAATGGTTGCAATACCCACCAAAATTGGCGATCGAGTTTGGATCGGTGCCAATGTCACGATTCTCAAAGGAGTCACAATTGGAGATGATGCAATCATTGGGGCTGGAAGTGTTGTAACAAAGAACGTACCAGAAAAAGCAATTGTTGCAGGTGTCCCTGCCAAAGTAATCAGATTCAGAAATCAGGATAGTCAGGAAATACAAACTAACGGCAAGCACTGTGAAACATCTATCTGATCTGGTTTCAATCGGAATCACCACAAAAAATCGCTGGCAAGATCTTGCGATCACCTTACAGAAAATTCAGGCAGCAGGCTGGGGAAATTTGCCTGTTCTCATATTGGATGATGGCTCCGACCAGCCCTTCCCCTTTGAAACTTTAGAGAGAAAACAAAAGATTGAGATCAGGAGATTTGATTGTTCTCAAGGTTTGATCGCTCGCCGAAATCAACTGGCTAGGAGTATTCAAACGAAATATTATTTGAGTTTGGATGATGATTCCTTCCCGGTTTCCGGCTCTCTCCAATCCGCTATTGAATTCCTGGAAACTCATGAAGATTGCTTCTGCTTAAGCTTTCCGATCTATAATCCAGTCCTCAAAAAACACCAAAGCCAGTCGATTCAGACTACGCCCTATCTAGTGAGATTCTTCATAGGATGCGGTCATTTACTTCGCCGAGAGCAGTTTTTAGCAATGGGTGGATACCGCGAAGATTTGATCCACCAGGGTGAAGAAATGGAGATTGCTGCCAGAGCCTTCCAGAAGCAACACTACTGCTACCATTTTCCGGGGCTTCAAATACACCACACTGCCTCTGATGCCGGACGTAACTGGCATCGAATGGACTTCTACGGCGCACGCAATAACGTTCTCTGGAACGATTGGTTTGTTCCTACAAGATGGAACTTAATCAAGCAAAGCCGAACTTTCACATCTCGCTGTATCCTGGCGGCTAAGGTTGGTCGAATTGGACCTTTACAAGGTGAATTTTCAGGAATTTGGGAGATTTCAAGATACAAGCACAACCGCCAACGCATGTCCTGGAAAGAGTTCAAGCGTTGGCAGGCACTCCCATTTTGTTAGTAGACGTTTTTTATTCCTTAAGTCACCATACGACCGATTGAAATGCCCTCCTGGATCTGCTGCCAACTCGGTGCCCGTGAACACTACGCCATCCCCCGATCGCTCTTCCAGCAAGACCACCTCATCCACCTGATCACCGACGCCTGGGTTCCCCCCACCTCCCCGATCGCCCGCTTACCGCTGAACAGCCTCCAGTCCCTGCGCGATCGCTACCACCCCGACCTGGCGCAGGCTCCCGTCCAGTCCTTCACCCCCCAGCTCATCGCCTTCGAAGCCCAGCAGCGCTACCGCAAAACCGCCCACTGGCCGCGCACCCTCGATCGCAACCGCTGGTTTCAGCGCAAAGCCGTCAACGCCCTACAGCAGATCGCCAGACAGGGGAGCGATCGCCCCATCCTGTTCGCCTACAGCTACGCCGCCCTGGAACTCTTCCGCTACGCCAAAACTCAGGGCTGGTACTGCATTTTGGGACAAATTGACCCCGGCCCCGTCGAAGAAGAAATTGTGTTGCAAGAGCAGTCAAAGTATCCCGGCTATCAGCCCAACTGGGAAACCGCTCCCCAATCCTACTGGGCCAACTGGCGAGAAGAATGCGATCTGGCCGATCGCATCCTCGTCAATTCATCCTGGTCTGGCAACGCCCTCCAGCAGGCTGGCATCGCCGCTCATAAACTGAGAATCGTTCCCCTCGCCTACCAGCCGCCAGAGGCGGCCAGCCACTTTGTGCGCCAGTACCCGGAGCAGTTTTCGGGCGATCGCCCCCTGCGCGTTCTGTTTCTGGGACAGGTGATTCTGCGCAAAGGACTGATGCCCCTGCTGGAGGCCGCAGCCCTGCTGCATGACCAGCCCATCGAATTCTGGATCGTGGGGGCGTCGAACCTGAATTTGCCAGAGGCAATCACCAACCTCAAAAACATCTGGTGGATGGGGCCAGTCCCCCGCAGCGGCACCGCTTCCTGTTATCAGCAGGCGGACGTGTTTTTGTTCCCGACCCTGTCGGATGGATTTGGGCTGACCCAACTGGAAGCCCAGGCGTGGCAGCTCCCCATTATCGCGTCCGGACGGTGTGGCGATGTTGTGAAAGATCAAATCAATGGGTTCACGCTAACCCACGTATCGGGTGAGGCGATCGCTGACGGACTCCGGGCCTGTTTGCAGGAGCCAGAGAGACTCCAGCAATGGTCTGAACGATGCAATCTCGAAGGCTTTCGCTTACAGGACTTACCGTTCAAATTGGCCGCGTTGCCTGGTTGATTTCACACAAAGGGGCGTATGAATTCCGCGACAGGATTCACCATCCATCTACCGCTGGCCTACCACCTTGCAGTCATGGTGCTGTTGGGCCTGTGCTTTGAAGCTTTTTTGAAGCGAAACCGGGCCTGGGCCATTCCTGCCCTGCTAATCTACGCCACCACCGGGATGTGGTACTTCCTGGAAGTCATCCTGTACCCGCAGAACTACGCTGAATTTCCTCCAGAGGTGCTGGAGGACGGCTATTTGCAGGTGATGATTTTTCTGGTGGCCTTTCGCTGCCTGCTGCCTGCGATCGCCCATCGGTTCATCCCCCGACAGGTCACCTCGATTCGCATCCTTGGCGGCTCCCTGCTCAATGCCGATGAGCTGATGAAATACCTGGTCATCCTGTGGCTGGTGCTGCTGGTCTATGGTCTCAGCCGCCTCGACTGGAATCTGATGCAGGCCCTCTTTCCGACGGGAGGGCGATGGGCACCCCGGCTCTGGGCGCGGGGCGCGGTCGAACCCGGTGCAACGGGATTTATCATCTCCTCCGCCGGATACATCTACACCCTGGTCTGCGCCTTCTTTGGGGTGCTCCTCCCCCTGCAAACTCGGCCTCAAACCCGGTTGCTCACCCTGCTTCTCATGATTATTTCCTGGCCCAGTTTCCTTCTCTCCGGTACCCGCAATGCTTTCCTGGCGGTGTCCCTGCCCGGTTTCTTCAGCTACGTTCTGATGTCGAAGCAGAAGCTCTGGATGAAGGTACTCTTTACGGGAGGCTTGGTGCTGGCCTTAAATTACGCTTTCTCGGTCGTTATCACTTTCCGAAACACCGGGTATGAGCAGTACCTGAACCATCTGGCAGGTGGAACCCTACTGAAAACCACCTCTGAGCACCAGGGGCTGAATATGGCCCAGGAGCTGTTTTACATCAATTCCTTCCATCGTCAGGGGGTGCTTCAGCTTCAGTTGGGCATGGATTATGTCAGTGAGATGCTGAACTTTATTCCCCGGTTTCTCTGGCCTGGAAAGCCAATCCTGGGTAGGTCCTACGAGATTCTGAGGGGGATGTATGGGAATGCAACCCTGGCCGCTGGATTTATTGGACGGGGGGCACTCAACTTCGGCCCCTGGCTTGGCCCCCTGGCTCCCGCAGTGCTGCTGGCCGTCTGGTCCGGTTTTTTGACCCGGCTCTGGTATCAGAGCAGCTACTCTGTGCTGCGTCTGGGGCTTTTCCTGACAGGGCTGGGCATCACCCCCAACCTGGGACGGGACATTACCCTGCTGGTGCTGTGGCCAATCGTGTTTGGCTATGCGCTGGTACGTTATCTGGAATATCTGAATCAGCGCAAGCTCAGAAGCCTTTCCATTCTGCAAGAATGAATATCGCTGTTCTTTTTACCAACTACGGGCCATACCATATTGCTCGCATTCAGGCGTTTCACCAAACGTGTTCCGACATCGGTTGGAGCGTCACCGGAATCGAGCTGAGCCGCTTTGAAGCCGAGTATCCCTGGCGATCGCCCCTCTCCCACCTGCCCTTCCCCATCCATTCTGTCGTTGAAGACCAGGAAATCGAGCAAGTTCCCCAGACCCGGCTGATTCCGGCCCTGTATCGGTTGCTGACTCAGATCCAGCCGGATGGGGTGGCGATCGCCGGATATGCCCGCCCCGCGATGCTGGCTGCCCTGGCCTGGAGCCGCTGGCACCGCAAACCCGCCATTCTCTTTTCTGAGACGACCGCTGCCGACTTCACCCGATCACCTGTCAAAGAACGTCTGAAACGCTGGCTCGTCAACCAGTACCAGGCTGCGCTGGTAGGAGGACAGCCCCAGAAACGCTACCTGATGGCGCTGGGTATGCAGGAAGGGGCGATCGCTCTCGGCTACGACATTGTGGGCAACGACGCCTTTCATCCCGACCGGATTCGGTCGCTGCCCCGCCCGCTTGATCGTCCCTACTTTCTCACCATCAATCGGTTTGTTCAGAAAAAGAATTTGCCCTTTGTGATCAACGCCTACGCCGCCTATCGACAGATGGTTGGGGACGCAGCCTGGGATCTAGTGCTGTGTGGGGATGGAGAACTGCGATCGCACCTGGAGTCTCAGATTCAATCCCTGGAGCTGACCCCCTACATCCACCTGCCTGGATTTCTACAGCAGGAGGAACTGTTTCCCTACTTTGCCCACGCAGGCTGCTTTATCCATGCCAGCACCCACGAGCAATGGGGATTGGTGGTGAATGAAGCAATGGCGGCAGGATTGCCCGTTCTGGTTTCCGATCGCTGTGGTTGCTTTGAGGATCTGGTGATCGAGGGCCACAACGGCTTCGGGTTTGACCCGGAGAATCCCCAGAGGTTGACCCAGTTGATGCACAAACTGAGTACGGGGGCCGTCGATTTGCCAACGATGGGGCAGGCTGCACTGGCGCATATCCAGCAGTTTTCACCGGATTATTTTGCCCAGGGTCTGCTACAGGCAGTTGAGTATGCCATTTCCGAGTCGTCCTCCTGGTCTTCTATCCCCCCTGCCATCTCCCCTTAAACCCATGAAAGTTTTGCACGTCATTCCTGCACTCGGTCCAGTCTACGGTGGGCCTTCCCTGTCTGTTCTGGATCTGGCAAAAGCGATCGCTCATACCGGAATTCATGTGGATATTGTCACCACCAATGCGAATGGCAGTAATTGTCTGGATGTGCCCCTACAGACCTGGATTGAGCAGGATGGCGTTCGGATACAGTACTTCCCCTACTGGTATTTCAAAGACTATAAGATCAGTCTGCCAATGGGTCGCTGGCTGAGCCATCACATCGCGGATTACGATATCGTCAACACCCACGCCATCTTTTCCTATACCAATGTTTCAGCCTACCGTTCCTGCCAGCGTCATGGCATCCCTTATGTGATCCATCCCCATGGCATGTTAGAACCGTGGGCGATCGCTTACAAAAGCTGGAAGAAGAAAGCATACTACTCACTATTCGAAAAGCCTGCGCTAGAAAAGGCCAGCGTGATTCGGGCGCTGGTCACCAGCGAAGCCCTCCACATCCAGGAACTCAACCTCAGAACACCGCTGGCGATCACCCCCAACGGCATCACGCAGCAATCCAGTCCAAACCCTTCCGAGGTGGAAGCCTTCTACGAACAGTTCCCCAGCACTCGCGGTAAGACCCTGATTCTGTTCCTGGGGCGGATCGACCCCAAGAAAGGATTGGACTTGCTCGCCACCGCGTTTGGTCAGGTGCATCAGCAGTTTCCCCAGGCCCATCTGGTGGTTGCAGGCCCCGATAACATTGGCTTTCTTCCTACCGTTCAATCTTTCTTTGAGCGGGAGAACTGTCTCAATGCCGTCACCTTTACTGGAATGCTGATGGGAGCCGCTAAAGCTGCTGCTCTGACTGTTGCGGACCTCTACGTTGCGCCCTCCTACTCCGAAGGCTTCAGTATGTCGGTGTTAGAAGGAATGGGGGCTGGCCTGCCCTGCATTATTACAACGGGCTGCAACTTTCCAGAAGCAGCCGCCGCCGAGGTGGCCCATGTGGTGGAAATCGACGCAGCGGCCATCGCCCAGGCGATCACGAGCTGTCTCAAGCATCCCGAAGCTGCAAAAGCAATGGGCGATCGCGCCCGTCAATTCATCTTCGACCACTACACCTGGAACCAGATCGCCAGCAGACTCATTCAGGTCTACAACGACATTCTTCGAAGAGGAGCGTCTAAGGTTACACCGCTGGTGCAGACAACGGCTCCCACACGATAAGTAGGTAGGGCGATTCAGCGTGAAACCCCAAAAGCTGTTCCGTCCGCTGCGCGGACGGAACAGCTTTTGGGGTTTCACCTTCATTTCCACGCCCACTAACTTATTGCGTTTCTCGCTCTAGTGAAGTGCAGATGCTTGTGAGAGAGCCGCGCGGAGCGCGGCTCTCTCACAAGCATCTGTACCTTATCCAAGCGCGAAGCGCTATAGCTTGACTGACCCGGCATACCCCTTATCCAAAACCGTCCGATTGCCTGTGCTGGAACACATCACCCCGCTCATTCTCACCTACAACGAAGCCCCCAACATCGATCGCACGCTCCAACAGCTCACCTGGTCCAGAACGATCGTTGTGATTGATAGCTATAGCAGGGATGAAACCCTGGATATCCTGTCCAAGCATCCACAGGTCAGGGTGTTTCAACGGGCGTTCGACACCCACGCCAACCAGTGGAACTATGGTCTGGAACAGGTGCGATCGCCCTGGGTGCTTTCCCTGGATGCCGACTACTGGGTCACGGACGAACTCCGCGATGAGATCGCAGCGCTCTCAGAAACGGGGGCGATCGCAGGTTATTTCATTCCATTTAAATACTGCGTGTTTGGTAAACCGCTGCGGGGCACCATTCTGCCACCCCGACAGGCGCTGTTTCAAAAAGATCGAGCCACCTATATGGACGATGGTCATACACAGTTGCTTCAGGTCAAAGGCACCTCGGCAACGCTGAGCCATCCGATTCACCATGATGACCGCAAACCCCTCAGCCGCTGGCTCTGGGCACAGGACCGCTACATGGTGCTGGAGGTCAAAAAGCTGCTCCATACCCCTGCTAAGGAGCTGAGCTGGGGCGATCGCCTGCGCCGCCTCAAACTCCCTGCCCCGTTCGTGGTTCTGTTCTACTGCCTGATTCTCAAAGGCGGTGTTCTGGATGGATGGCAGGGCTGGTATTACGCCTTTCAGCGAATGCTTGCCGAAATTCTGCTGTCCCTCTATCTCATCGAAGCCGAACGTTCACGATGATTTCACCTGCTAATCCAGCCGACTCCTTCACCACAATGCGGCTTGACGGCTATTCTGCCGGTTTCTACAGTCCCGGTGCCCCTTACTGGAAGCAGCTCCTGTGGTACTTCCTGGGTGCGCCTCTAGTCGAAAGCTACTGGCTCCCCACCTCTGCCATCAAAGTGTGGCTGCTGCGGCGGTTTGGTGCTCAGATAGGGTGCGGTGTGCGCATCAAACCAGGGGTGCGCATTAAGTTTCCCTGGCGGCTGACGGTGGGTGATTTTGTCTGGATCGGAGAAGCAGCCTGGTTGGATAATGTTGCCCCAATTGCGATCCAGAGCCATGTCTGCCTTTCTCAGGGCGTCTATCTCTGTACAGGAAACCACGATTGGAGCCAATCGAGTTTTGACCTGAAACTGGGGGCGATCGCTATCGAAACCGGAAGCTGGATCGCCGCGAAAGCTGTCGTTGGCCCCGGTGTAACGATCGGAACAGGGGCTGTGTTGACCCTGGGTAGTGTGGCGGTGCGATCGCTGGAACCAATGACCATCTATGCCGGAAACCCCGCGCAACCGATGAAACAACGAGTCATCTCTGCGGAATACAGTCAGTAGAAGCTGGAGTCATCCTCTGTTGCCCTGGTGCGTCACTCCCATACGAATCGGGGCACACTATCCTTGCTCCCTGTGGTGCTACTGAAATGAATCTGCAAAAGCGTGTCCAGGAGATCCAGAATCTGGTGCTGTCGTACCATCCGCTGGTCGTGATGGAGACCGTGGAAGAGGAACGGATTGAGGCACTACTGAAGGCCGTAACCGACGATATGCAACTGCCACTATTTGAATGGACAGTCGTACAGGGCCTGGTACGCGCAACTGGAGAAGCCCCCTGGAAAACAGAATATGCCCCGCCCTCTGCCCAGAAGGGTGTGGCCTTTGACAAAACAACGGAACCGTTGGATGTGCTGAAGCACATTCTGGGGGTGACCCCGAAAGGAATTTTCTGGCTGAAGGACTTTGCCAAACACCTGGAAGATCCTGTCGTAGTAAGGCAACTGCGGGAAGTGGTGCAACTGTTTGCCCGCAAGCGCTCGACGCTGGTTTTGTCTGGGGATGACGTGAATCTCCCCCCGGAAATCGCCCACGATGCTGTTTTCTATGACCTGAAGCTGCCCGGACTGGATGAACTGCACCAGGTGGTGATGGAGGTCGTGCGATCGCTCAAGGGCAAGAACCGGATCGAGGTTCACATCGAGGAGAGCGAACTGCGGCAGTTAGTCCAGGCCCTCAGCGGCATGACCCTGAACCAGGCACGCCAGGTGATCGCCTACGCTGCTCTGGAGGACGGCAAACTCACAGCGAAAGACATCAATCGGGTACTGGAGCGCAAAGCGCAGGTGATTCGGGAGCGGGGACTGCTGGAGTATGTGCCCGTGGACGACAGCATTCTGGAGCTGGGGGGCTTTGCGGGGTTGAAGAAATGGTTGGCACGATCGCGCCTGGGATTTAGCCCCCAGGCCCAGGAGTGGAACCTGAAACCACCGAAGGGGGTGGTGATTGTCGGCATCCAGGGCTGCGGAAAATCGCTGGCTGCAAAGGCGATCGCCCATGAGTGGAAGATGCCGCTGCTGAAGCTGGACGCAGGCCGACTCTACGACAAGTACGTGGGTGAGTCTGAGAAGAATTTCCGGCAGGCGATCCAGTTGGCGGAATCAATGTCGCCCACGGTACTGTGGATTGACGAGATTGAAAAAAGTCTTGGAGCCAACAATGGCGGCGACACCGATGGCGGCCTTAGCAAGCGATTACTGGGATCTTTCCTTACCTGGATGCAGGAAAAATCTCAGGAGGTCTTCGTTGTCGCCACCGCCAACGACCTCTCCCAACTGCCGCCCGAGTTGCTGCGGAAAGGCCGCTTCGATGAGATTTTCTTCGTCGATCTCCCCGACGTTCAGGAGCGGGGAGCCATCTTCCGCATCCACCTGAAGCAGCGGAGACAGTCCCCTCAAAACCTGGATATGCCCGCTCTCATCGCCGCCACCGAAGGCTTCAGCGGAGCCGAAATCGAACAGGCGGTGATCGCTGCCCTTTACCGCGCCCTCTCCCTCAGCAAACCCCTCGACAGCGCCCTGATGCTGGAAGAGATCAAGAGCGTCATTCCCCTATCGGTGTCTCGACGCGAAGATCTGGAATACCTGCGAACCTTCGCCAAAGAACGGTTCGTCAGCGCCAAATAATCGCTTAAACCGCACCACGTCGTTTTAACGAGGCGATCATTTGCTGTTTGACCGCGCCCGCCCACTGGTCAAAGTCAAAACTATTGGTAGCAGATTCACGGGACTGCTCAGGTTGGGATTGCACGCTCTCTTTTTGACGATTCATAGTCTCTCTAGATGATTGCGCTGGAATTACCTATAAGAAAAATATCTGTAGTACTAGCTACAAACTAGCCCTATATAATCATACCCGGCATCCACCATTTGGGTGGTTAAGGTCTGATAAAAGAGTTGAAAGGATAACGAAAACCCAAATTTTGGAGGGCGCGCCGCAGTAGCGGCGCGCCCTCCAAAATTTGGGTTTTCGGATAGGCACTTAGCTTTGGTAAAGACTCATTACCTGCGACAGCGACATCCTCGACTGCACCCCCAGCGTCAGCGGCGATGTGTGTCCCCGGTTCAAGTGGTCAGCAGCGGCACAGGCAATCATGGCGGCGTTGTCGGTGCAGTACTTAAGCGGCGGGAAAAGGACACGCAGATGGTGTTCCTCAGCGGCGGCCTGGAGGTGCTGGCGCAGGCCACTATTGGCGGCGACCCCACCGCCGATGGCGATCGTGGAGAGGCCATAGTCGCGGGCACAGGCGATCGCTCTTCGGGTCAGCGCTTTGGCAACGGTCGCCTGGAAGCTGGCGGCGAGATCGTTCACCGGAAGCACATCGTGTTCCTGCTTGAGTTTCTGGGTGAGTCGCAGGACGGCGGTTTTGAGGCCGCTGAAGCTAGAGTCGTAGGGATGGTAGCCCCCCTGGGGCAGGGAGACCTGGCCTTCGGGCAGGGGGAATGCCTGGGGGTTGCCTTCCCTGGCGAGGCGATCGATCACAGGGCCACCGGGGTAGCCCAGGTCCATCAGTCGGGCTACTTTGTCGAAGGCTTCTCCGGCAGCGTCGTCACGGGTTTCTCCCAGGGTTTCGTAGTGGCCGCAGTCTTTCACATAAATCAGGCTGGTGTGGCCACCGGAAACTAACAAACAGAGGAAAGGCGGTTGCAGGTCGGGGGTACTGAGGTAGGAGGCGTAGATGTGGCCTTCTAGATGGTGAACGCCGATCAGGGGCTTCTGGTGAACCAGGGCAAGGGTCTTGGCGGCGGTCAATCCAACCAGAAGCGCACCAACGAGGCCGGGGGCGCAGGTGGCTCCGACGCCGTCAATTTCGGCCCAGGTGAGTCCGGAGTCTTCGAGGGCCTGGGCGATCGCCCAGTTGATTGTCTCGACATGCTGACGCGAGGCGACTTCGGGAACGACGCCGCCATACTGCTGGTGAATTTTAATTTGGGAAGTGATGACGTTACTGAGCACCTGTCGGTCTTTGACAACGGCGACCGAAGTTTCATCACAACTACTTTCAAGGGCCAGAACGGTGGACATGATACGTCCTGCAAATGGGTTATGTAGAGTTCTTTTAACTTTTGTAGCGCAGGTGCAGCCTTCAGGATAATATCGTTCCCGATGAGAGTGACTCTGAAATCGCCGACTGCACCCGCCGAAGGCAATTTTTTTGACTGCGCCCGCTCTCTTCTAAAAGCTTAACGTTACTTAGCTTCACGACCGGAGTATGATCACTCTAAATCGTGAATGCCTTGTAAAAGCTAGCTTTCACATACCGACTGAGATAATCGGGGAGCGGGGGCGCAGTCCCCACACAGGCTTCAAACCCTGTACCCCGTTGAACAACCCAAGAGGAACGCTATCCCTCTTTCCTATAAATTTCTTTGCTTTTCGTAATGAAGGGAAACAATTCCATGCGTAAATTGTTTGCTCTGGTTCTGGTGTTCTTCCTGTGGATCGGGTTTGCTCCCCCGTCCCACGCCTATAACCTCACCCCCTGTGCTGAAAACTCCGCTTTCCAGGCTCGTGCCGCGAAAGCCACTACCGATCAGGCCAAAGCTCGTTTCGAGAATTACTCTCAGCTTCTTTGTGGTACCGACGGTCTGCCCCACCTGATCGTGGATGGTAGCGCTGCCCACACTGGCGAATTCATCATCCCCAGCATTCTCTTTCTCTATATTGCCGGATTCATTGGTTGGGCAGGTCGCTCCTACCTGATCTCGATCCGTAAAGAGAGCAACCCCGAAATGAACGAAATCATCATTGATGTGCCCCGCGCTCTGGGATGCGTCACTGGTGCGCTGCTGTGGCCCCTTGCCGCAACTCAAGAATTCCTTTCGGGTAAGCTGACGGTGAAGGATTCTGAGATTCCGGTTTCTCCCCGATAGAACATTTGCTAGTGACGTGCGGAGCACGCCATTAACAACCAATTTCGTGACACTTACTCTCTGGAGCAACATTCATGAAAGGTTTGACCACGTATCTCTCTACTGCTCCCGTGTTGGCAGCAGTGACCCTGTTTGTCGTGTCGGGGATTCTGATTGAATTCAATCGCTTTTTCCCCGATTTGCTGTTCCACCCGATGCCATAGGCTCTGGTGGTCTGAAAAAAGCGGCGGTGCAATGCACCGCCGCTTTTTGTTTAAGCGCCTAATCCTGCGCCCACTGGTAAGCCTCCTGCTTGGCGTGGATATTTCTCATGTGCTTCTTCACCGTATCGACGGTGATGTGTAACTTGGTGGCGATTCCTTCGTAGGTGCAGTCCACCTGCCGCAGCAGCCAGACATCGACTTCACGATTGGTTAGACCACAGCGCTCCCGTTCGGCGATCGCCCGCTTCTGGGCCAGTAGCAGTCGGTCTTCCAGCGTCACCAGCAGGCAGGATCTCCCGGCACTGGCCAGGTTCATCCACTGCACTCGAATGCGAACTGGATTGGAATCTCCCGCCTGGATCTGGTCATCGATCACGACGGAATAGTCCTGGTGCAGCACCCGGTTTTGCACCATACTGAGGCACACTCGCCAGATGGCCGGGGGGACTCGATTTTGGCCCAACCCGTTGGGGCTGAGTTTCTGACAGATCTGGCGGGCCAGACTATTGGAAGAGAGCACTTCACCGCGATCGCTGAGGATCAGAATTCCATCCATAAATGACTCAACAATCGCCTTTAAAAGAATGTTCTCGCTCATAGTTGGGGGATCCAATGAATGATGAGACATACTGTCTTCACCAGGTAGAACGATACTCACTAAATAAAACAGCTCGATGCGTCGATCAATTTTCGCTATGACACTCTATGAACCGTGTTCGTCCTGGGCTAAGAAACACGCTTTAAGCAGCGAGGATCAGGAGTGTGAATAACCAGTTAGACGACTGGCTTTTTGGAAGATGTTGGTTTAAACAACAGCAAATAACCACAATTCGGTCAGAACTGCACCTGTTTTGAACCCAATTGCCGTTCAGCTTTAACAAAGTTCACCGTTGACATCGGTTAAACAGGGCCTCAATGAGCTAAATCCACCCAAGTAAACAGTCAGAATTCAAATTGAGGGAGTACCCCTCCAGAGTGCTCCCCCGGTTTGAATCACACCGCTTCATCAAGTCCAACTACTTATCAGGGCTTTATGTGAAATTTATGCAAACTTGTGCAGTCGATTCCGATAAAAATTTCGCAGGCCGCTCTCGGAAGCTGCGGGGTGGTTGACGGTGCGGAGCAACCAGAGATGCGGTAAACCGCCCGCGCAACGAGAACAGGGTGTTATTAAACTGGTAGGAGAAACATTCTCAACGCACCTGGAGAGGAACTTTGACGCGATCGCCCGCCACTTCCGAAGCAATTTCTCCGCCACCGACCGTTGTGGGTGTACAGGAGCAACATTTGCAGCGGGCACGCACCAGTCTACGGCAGGCACTCAACCGCTATGGTCAGAAAATTCGCCTCTCCAGGCGCAATGGCGATACAGTCGAGATTCAGGCAGGTCTGAAAACTGACCTCAACCAGATCTCCAACGCCCTGGATAAGCTGAACTGCAACCTGGCCCGAATTGCAGTATTCGGTCTGGTGAGCCGGGGCAAATCGGCGGTGGTGAATGCGCTGCTGGGACAGAAACTTCTACCGACCGGCCCTCTGCACGGAGTGACGCAGTATCCCCGCTCGGTCTACTGGTCTGTCCCAACCGAAATTCCGTTTCAGGTCGAATTAATCGACACCCCCGGCCTGGATGAAGTGGGGGGCCAGACACGCGCAGCGATGGCACGAGAAGTTGCCTACCAGGCCGATCTGATTGTGTTTGTGATCGCCGGAGACATCACCCGCACCGAGTACCTGGCCCTGGCCGAACTGCAACAGGCCCATAAACCGATCATTCTGGTCTTTAATAAGACCGACCTGTACCCCGACCATGACCGACAGGCGATCTACCGAAAGCTGCAGGAACTCTTTGCCCAGAACGGAACCGCCCTCGATATCTCCCGTCCGTTTTTGTTGCCGGAAGACATCGTTTTAGTTGCGGCAGAACCCGCCCCCCTCCAGGTGCGGATTGAGTGGGAGGATGGTCGGGTGACCTACGAATGGGAAACGCCGTCCCCACAGGTCGAAGAACTCCGCTCGAAACTCCTGGGAATCCTTAACCGCGAGGGTCAGTCTCTGATGGCGGTGAACGCGCTGCGGCAGGCGCGGGAGATGGAGCAGGCGATCGCCCACAAAACGCTCAGGCTGCACCAGGATGAAGCCGAAGCTCTGATCTGGCAGTTTGCCCGCTGGAAGGCGATCGCTGTTGCCGTCAACCCCATTGCCGTGGTTGACCTGCTGGGGGCCACCGCCGCCGATCTGATGATGATTCGCTCTCTGGCGCGGCTCTATGGTCTACCCATGACGGGCCACGAAGCCGGACAGTTGCTCCGCAGCATTATCTGGAGTTCAGGCAGTCTGCTGGTGGGCGAAATTGGTGCTAGCCTGCTGCTGGGGGTTGGGAAAAGCGCCTCAGCGGTGGCGACAGGCTTCGATGGTGTGAATGGCCTGATGGCCTATGGGGGAGCGGCGATCGCCCAGGGGAGTCTGGCCGGGTATGGCTCCTACCGGGTAGGTAAAGCAGCCCAGGCGTACCTCGAACGCGGCTGCACCTGGGGACCCGAAGGCGCAAATACCCTGATCCAGGAAATCTTCAGCCAGGTGGATCGAGGGACAGTGATCGATCGCCTGCGTCGAGAGCTGGGGCAATAGCGATCGCCCTACAACCGTTCTCTTAGTGCCTATCGGAAAATCGAAACCCCAAATTTTGGAGGGCGCGACGCTGTAGCGTCACGCCCTCCAAAATCTGGGGTTTCGGATAGGCTCTTATTGCGGGGGTTGCCAATCCGGTTTCACTACCTGACGGGCACGGGCGATCACCAGCCCCCCCGATGGTACATCCTCGGTCACAGTGGAACCTGCCGCTATCGTGACGCATTCCCCGATGGTGATGGGAGCGACCAGCACAGTGTTTGCCCCTGTTTTTGTGAAACTGCCGATCGTCGTGCGGTGCTTGCGTACCCCGTCGTAGTTGGCGGTGATGGTGCCTGCGCCGACGTTGACGCGATCGCCCAGGGTCGCATCCCCGATATAGGAGAGGTGGGCCACGTTGGTGCGATCGCCCAGGGTCGTGTTTTTCAGTTCGACGAAGTTACCCACGCGGCAGCCGTTCCCCACCTGGACGTTACCCCTCAAGTGGGTGTACGGCCCAATCGTTGCCCCATCCTGGATGACGCTGTCAGTGACAACGGAAAACTGAACCGTCGCATTCGCCCCAATCTGACTGGTCTCGATCAGGGTGCTGGGGCCAAGGCGGCTACCTGTGGCAATGGTGGTCTTACCACGCAGATGGGTCTGCGGCTCAATCACGACATCCACTTCCAGTTGAACCGTATCGTCAATGGTACAGCTCTGGGGGTCGATGAGCGTGACGCCTGCGGCCATCCAGTGATCCTTGACCCGATTCTGCAAAATCTCGTAGGCAGCGGCGAGCTGTTTGCGATCGTTGATGCCCAGAATTTCCTGGTAGTCGTCTACATCGACCGCCATCACCGGATTCATAAAGTTAACAGCGTCGGTCAGGTAGTACTCCTGCTGGTCATTGTCAGCTTTTAGTTGGGGCAGCACCTCCGCCAGAACCGACCATTTGAAACAGTAAACCCCCGCGTTGATGCGGCGATTCTGCTTCTGGGCCATCGTGCAGTCGCGGTCCTCCACAATCTGGGTTACCCGATTCTGACCATCGCAGAAAACCCGTCCGTAGCCCTTCGGGTCGGGCAGGTGAGCTGTCAGAATTGTGGCCTGGTTGTCCTGCTGTTTGTGGGTTTGCAGTAAGTTCTTCAGGGTTTTGGCCCGCAGCAGGGGCACATCTCCGTTCAGCACCAGGAGATCGCCATCAAAATCCCGCAGATGGGGCAGAAGCTGCTGTACCGCGTGCCCGGTCCCCAACTGCTCTGGCTGTTCGACGAACTCCAGGGTCTCATCCTGGCTGAGGGAACTTCGCACCATGTCTCCCTGATAGCCAATGATCACCAGTCGCCGCCGGGGGGTTAGTTCAGCCAGACTATCGATGACTCTTTGAATCAGCGATCGCCCCCCCAGTGAGTGCAGTACCTTCGGCAGGTCCGACTTCATCCGTGTACCTTTGCCCGCTGCCAGAATTGCTACCGCTACCATGACTGTAAGAGTGCTAAATAATCCATCAGGGAGTATAACGCGCTTCTGAGCCAATCAATTTAAAGACGAGGTGTTTATATCTCTGGAAATTCACCCAGCAACTTGACTTCTGTCTCCAGACAAACCTGCCAGCGATCGCGAATCACTCCCTGGATGTGACAAATCAACTGATACACGTCGTTCGCCGTTGCGTTCTCCACATTCACGATGAAATTGGCGTGCAGTTCCGACACCTGAGCGCCACCGATACGATAGCCCTTGAGGCCCGCCTGCTCAACCAGCCAGCCAGCCGTGCGAGGGGCAGTCTCTCCCACGGGGATGGCGCTGGGATTGCGGAAAACACTGCCGCAACTGGGGAGATGGTAGGGCTGGGTGGCATGACGCTGCTCCAGATGATGGCGAGTATCGGCGGTGACAAGCGCCGGGTCAAAGTCGGGCTGGAGCTGAAAGGTGGCCAGGGTGACAAGACGACTTGTGTCACCCTGGAGACAGGAGGTGCGATACTGGAAGTTCAGATTTGCCGGGAGCAGCGTTGAGACGGTGCCGTCAGACAGAAGAATTTCAGCGCTATGTAGAACATCCGCCGTACAGGAGCGGTGTGCCCCGGCATTCATGACGACAGCGCCACCAACAGTACCGGGGATCCCAACGGCCCATTCCAGACCACGCCACCCCCGTTCCGCCGCCTGCCATGCCAGCCGCACCAGGGGTTCTCCGGAGGCAGCAGTCAGTTGGGTGGTGGTGTCGTCAAAGTGTGCAAATCGAAGACGGCGGGTGCAGACGACCAGACCGGGCAGGCCACGATCACTCACCAACAAATTCGACCCCGCCCCCAGAACCGTCAGCCGCAATCCCTGCTCCCGTGCCCAGTTCAGACTTGCGTGCAGGTCTTCCACCGTGCGGGGCATAGCCAACCACTCCGCAGGACCACCCACCCGGTACGTGGTGAGGGGAGCCAGCGGGGCCAGTGGCTTGAGCACACAGTGCGTACCGGGTAGATTCAGGCCGTTGGAGGCAGGCTGTACAGGAACAGGGTTAGGCGAAAGCGTCATATGCAAACGGCAATTCTAGGCTGCGGTGTCCTGGTCAAGTTCAGCAAAGTGGGCCATCAGCTCAGGAATGGTTCGGTTGAGGTTGCCCGCCCCCAGAAACAGCACCAGATCACCCGGAGCCAGGGTCTCCTTGAGGAAACTGGTAACTTCCGCCAGCGTTGGCTGGAACATGGCATTGGGGTGATTTTCAGCGACCAGGGTAGCCAGCGTCTGGCCACTTACCTCGCCCGTATTGGCTTCGCCCGCACTGTAGATCTCGGTGGTGACCACCAGATCGGCATCGCTGAAAGACTGGGCAAACTCGTGCAGGAAGGTCTGGGTGCGGCTAAAGCGATGCGGCTGAAACACCGCTACAACCCGTCGCTGCTGGGCTTTGATGCGAGCAGCAGCGAGGGTGACCTGGATCTCGCTAGGGTGGTGAGCATAGTCATCAATAAAGAGAATCTGGTTGTACTCCCCTCGACACTCAAACCGTCGTCGTGCGCCTTCAAAATTGGCCAGGATAGTGGCAATCTGCTCAAACTCCAGACCCAGAAGACGACCGATCGCCACCACTGACAGGGCATTGCTCAGGTTATGCTGTCCCAGCAGCTTCAGGCTCATCTGTCCTAACACCTGACCCCGTTCCCAGACACGGGCGGTGCAGCCGTTGGCGCTGTAGACTACCTGATCTACAGTGTAGTCAGCCTCCCGCTCCGGATTCAGGCTGTAGGTGAGGTCGGGCGTTAGATTCTGCTGAACCGCCTCGGAGTCAATGCAGGCAATCAGAGTTTTGCAGTTCTGGGAGAAGGTCTGGAAAATCTGCACCACTTCTTCCAGACTGGCGTAATGGTCAGGGTGATCCAATTCGATGTTTGTGACAACGCCAATTTGAGCCGCCAGCTTGACCAGGGAACCATCAGATTCGTCGGCTTCTGCCACCAGATGCGGCCCCTCACCCACACGCGCATTGCCCTCCCAGGCGGTAACTTCGCCTCCGACAACAATAGTGGGGTCCAACCCTGCCTTTAGCAATAGATAGCCCGTCATACTGCTGGTGGTGGTCTTGCCGTGAGTTCCAGCGATCGCGATTCCCTTATACTCGCGCATCAGCGCTGCCAGCAGATCAGAGCGGTGAAAAATCGGGCAGCCCAGTTCCAGCGCTGCCCGATACTCAGAGTTACTGGTGTTGATTGCGGTAGAACAAATAACCTGAGGCAGTAGAGACAGTTCAGAAACCGTCGCCATCGATGTCCGGGTGTCCGGGTTCGGTTCGATGATGATTGCTGCCGCAGGGGATGAGATGGCGCGCCCTGCGGCCAAACTCACTGGCTTAAAGAATTCCAGATTAGCCGCATCCTGGCTCAGAAAAATGTGAGCTCCCTGATCCTGCAGGCGTCGGGTTATATCACTTAGGGAGAGATCCGATCCAGAGACGGGTAGACTGCGTTTTGCCAGAACGTAGGCAAGTGCAGACATCCCAATACCGCCAATGCCGATGAAATGAAACGGCCTCCCACCAAGATCAACCGAATTGAACATTCTGACTCCTTGTACACCACACCACAAAAAATTGATTCAAGTTCTTAAGGCTGGACACGCTTTGTCAATTACGGGGAAGCGTATCAGATTCAACAGATACTCTCAATCTCAGGCGACATCATAACAAGAATTACTTCGTTGTTGAGCTGACTTGCTGTTAACCATTTCCTTCGGGGGAAGTACTTGTCCAGCCAGGACTCATTGGATTCATCAAAATGATTATCAGAATTCCACCTTTAAAGTGATAATTGTCATCTGCCTTTTGACTGAATATTGGCATTGCACTCTGAACTACAAGACATTAGCAGGTTTTGGGAGAATCATCTATAGGCTGCATTACGGAAATAGCTTGTAAGTAGGTAGGCACGATTCAGATTGCAACCCCAAAAGCTGTTCCGCCCGCTGCACTGGCGGAACAGCTTTTGGGGTTGCAACTGTTTCCGCGCTCACTTACTGATTCCTAAGGATCTGTAACGGGTAAGTCGATCAGTATTAAAACTCTTCTTAGTTTTGTGAGTAACGTGGACGAAGACCACACTACTCGCAAAACTGTTTTTAGACCACTTCAAAAGTGGGAGGTATTCGTCAGGACCAACCTGAAGTTGCTGCTTCACCTCACGCCCCCCGCTCTGCAAATCAAAATAGAATATCCTCGCTACTGCTGTTCACGGCGATGCAAACACCACCACAAAGTCTTGGAATTTTGGGCGGTACCTTTAATCCCCCGCACTATGGGCATTTACGGCTAGCCAGTACCGCACTCCAGCAGGGGGCGCTGGATGCTGTGATCTGGGTTCCCAACCGTGACCCACCCCACCGTTCGAAAACCAATCTGCATCTAACCGAACACCGACTGGCAATGGTGCAGAGAGCGATCGCCCCCTTCCCCCAGTTTCGGCTCTCGACGGTTGACCTGGAGCGTTCTGGTCCCTCCTATGCTATTTACACCCTGCGCGATCTGGATCAGCAATATCCTGATAGTCGCTGGTACTGGATTCTGGGGATGGATGCCTTTCGCCGCCTGCCCCATTGGTATGGCAGTGCCGAACTGGTGGCCCGCTGCACCTGGCTGGTCGCTCCCCGGCCTGAACCTCCTCTCCCTGAGACTGTCACCCAGCATTCCCCAGTGATTGAACAATTTCAACAGGCGGCGATCGCGCCACCATTTCCCGGGGGCGTCTCAGTCACCTGGCAACTGTTGCAGATGCCGCCTCTCAATATTTCCTCCAGTCTGGTGCGCCAGCGCTGCCGCGATCACCAGCCCATCGATCATCTGGTACCGCCTGCGATCAAAGATTACCTCTTGACTCAGCGGCTTTACGGTGGCCTGGATGCTGAGGTTTGATCCCCACAGGAGTTAAAAAATGATCCCCGGTGCGATCGCCATTTAAATTTCGGCTTGAGCGGTTAACTCTTAAGAGTGTATGATCTGACTCACTACTGGCGAATTTTTAGTGTAAGAGGGCAAGACGCAGTGATTAGAGTAGCGATCAACGGCTTTGGGCGCATCGGGCGTAACTTTATGCGGTGCTGGCTCGGTAGGGAAAACAGCCAGTTTCAACTTGTCGGGATTAATGATACGTCTGATCCCCGCACCAATGCTCACCTGCTGACCTATGACTCCATGCTGGGCAAACTCAATGCGGATATTAGCGCTGACGACAACACCATTACCGCCAATGGTCACATTGTAAAGTGCGTTTCTGACCGCAACCCGCTCAATCTGCCCTGGGCCGACTGGGACATTGACTTAGTGATTGAGTCAACGGGTGTATTTACGAGCCGTGAGGGCGCATCTAAGCACCTGGAAGCAGGTGCCAAAAAAGTGCTGATCACCGCTCCCGGCAAAAATGATGATGGCACTTTTGTGTACGGGGTGAACCACGAGCAATACGACCACAATAAGCACACCATCATCAGTAACGCAAGCTGCACCACCAACTGCCTTGCCCCTATTGTCAAAGTTCTCCACGAAAATTTTGGCATCATCAAAGGCACGATGACCACCACCCACAGCTACACCGGAGATCAGCGTCTGCTGGATGCCAGCCACCGCGATGTGCGTCGGGCACGAGCTGCTGCACTGAACATCGTTCCCACCAGCACGGGTGCCGCCAAAGCTGTTGCTCTGGTCATTCCTGAAATGGCAGGAAAGCTAAACGGAATCGCTCTACGGGTTCCCACCCCTAATGTCTCTGTGGTGGATCTGGTGGCCCAGGTTGAGAAGCAGGTGATCAAGGAGCAGGTAAACGAAGCCCTCAAGAACGCCGCTGAAGGCCCCATGAAGGGTATCCTGGAGTACAGCGAACTGGAACTGGTATCCTCCGACTACCGGGGCCACGATGCCTCCTCAATCATTGACGCCAGCCTGACGATGGTGATGGGCGGCGACCTGTTGAAGGTTGTGGCATGGTATGACAACGAGTGGGGCTACAGCCAGCGTGTGGTAGACCTGGCGGAACTGGTTGCTCAGCGCTGGGTTGCCTAGTCTTAATATTGAAACGATAAAGAAGCCCGTTGTTGCTAGCAACAACGGGCTTCTTTATCGTTTCAATGCCAGTGTTAACCCATCCCCGATGGGAACAAGGCTCAGGGCAATTCGCGGGTCCTGGTGTAGCTTTTCGTTGAGGGCACGGAGATGCTGGGTGCGGTTGTCCTGCACCGTCGGATCTGCCACTCGTCCTGACCACAGCACGTTATCGATCGCCAGCAACCCTCCTCGCCGCAATAGTTTCAGCGATCGCTCATAGTACTCCTCATACAGGCTTTTGTCCGCATCAATAAAGGCAAAATCAAAGCGCTCCGCCTGTCCTTCGGCCAGCAGGTTGTCCAGGGTCTCGATGGCAGGTGCGATCCGCAAGTCAATTTTGTCGGCCACCCCCGCCGCTTCCCAATTCTGACGGGCGATCGCCCCATATTCGGCGCTTACGTCACAGGCAATGATACGACCATCGGGAGGCAGGGCAAGGGCGATCGCCAGCGCACTGTACCCCAGAAAGCTGCCCACTTCCAGCGTTGTTTTTGCTCCTATCAACTGCACCAGCAGCGCCATAAACTGTGCCTGCTCTGGGGCGATCTGCATAGTGTTCATCGGATGACTGGTAGAGGCTTCCCGCACCCGGCGCAGCACCTCTGGTTCTCGCAGGGATACCGAGAGCAGGTAGTCATAAAGCGAATCAGTCAGTCGAAGTGTGCGATCAGACATAACGTGGCGTTAAGAATGATGATGTCGTAAACCTGTAGGGGTTAACGGTCGTTAAACCTATTCCCGTGGGCAATGTAACGATCGTACCGGGCGATCGGACAAACCGGGGCGATCGGATGGAATCGAACGACCGAACCGGGGCGATCGGACAAACCGGGGCGCACAACCGTGTCGCCCCTACCGTGACCATTGCGTTTGGGGCGATCGCCCCACATCCGATGATCCTGACGATCAAAATGCAGCGCTTTGCTCACCTTACGGTTTCCGATTAAGATGCGGGAAAAGAAATGCGTTCCCCCCCTGAATGCCCATCATTATTGCCCCGATTCTCCGAATGTTGCTGGCCAGTGCTGCCGTCGCTGGGGCGATCGCTTCCCAGTTCCCTACAGGGCTAAATGCCACCGTCGCTCCAGCCACCAGCCTCGCCCAGACCACCCCATCCCCAACGCCGTCTCCAACCCCAACGCCGACTGCTACCACTCCCCAGGAACAGATCGCAGAGATATGGAAGACGCTCCAGTTGACTTTGATCGCCGCCGGAGGTGCCCTCAGTCTCTATCTGATCATTCTGTGGACAAAGCCTCAGCTTCTCCTCAAATTGCCGTCTACGGATCTGACGCTGCCGTGGGTGGGAAAAATTCCGATGGGAATCGTGCGCTGGCTGAAATACCCCGATCGCGTTCTGGATCACTGGGTTGAACAGTGCTGGCAGGCGGCAAAAGAAGAATTTAACCGTTTGCAAACGGTTGAGGAGCGGCAGATCCATATTGACCTCCCGGTGCGTCTGGATAAAGAACTGATACCCAAACTGACTGCGAAGGATCTGGTTCGCATCTTTAAAAAGAACTCTGTCGTGGTGCTAATTACAGCCGAAGGGGGGGCAGGGAAGACCAGTTTGGCCTGCCAGATCGCCCAGTGGGGTCTGGAGAAACGGCTTAAAGCGCACCGCATGCTGCCCGTGCTGATTGAAAATGAATTGGATGAAAAGGAAACACTGCTGGAAGCGATTCGCGGCCTGCTCACCCGTTTGACCGACCAACCAGAGGAGATCGCCCCAGAACTCCTGCAAAAACTGCTCCAACGTCAGCGGGTACTGGTGATTGTCGATCACCTGTCGGAAATGGGTGACGTAACGCGAAAACAGGTCACACCAGACGCGGCAGAGTTTCCAGCCAGAGCATTAATCATCACCTCGCGCTCCGAGGAAGAACACCTGAAAAGCATCCCCAGAACCGTCCTGCGGCCTTTGCAGGTTGAGGGGAACCGTCTGACTCAGTTTATGGATACCTACCTGGAATTACAGAAGCAGCGCGACCTTTTTGAGAATGACGAATTTCTCAACATCTGCCTGCGCCTTTCGCGGATGGTGGGTCAGCGCACGATTACTGTGTTGCTGGCGCGGCTCTACGCTGATCAGATGATTGAGCGGCAACAGGGAACCGCCGACAGACCCCCTGATTCCATTCGAGATTTGATGTTCAACTATCTTAACCAGTTAAATCGGCAGATCCCAGACGATGCCAAACGTGACGAGTTTCAGGTGAGGCAGGATGCCCAGTTCGTTGCCTGGGAGTGTCTGCGGCAGACTTACCAGCCGACAACTGCGACCCGGCAGGCGGTGCTGGCGGCGCTAGAAAGCCAGGGCAAGGCAGAAGAGGCAAGGGCACGGTTGCAATATCTGGAACAGCGGCTGCGACTGGTACAACCCATCCCGCCAGACCGCGTGAAACTCAGCCTGGACCCTCTGGCGGAATATCTGGCGGCGGCTTATCGAGTCGATACGTATTGCCAGCAAAACGATCCAACGGTCTGGCAGGCGTTGTTTACCGACGTAGATGCAAAATTGTCACAACCGGGCGCAAAACCAGAATTCATCCAGGGGTTTCTGTTGGCGATGCGGGATTGCTGCTTGCTAATGCCCAAGGAAGCCAACATTCCCGCTGAGGTGCCTGACCAACTGGCAGACAAAGCCGGGTTAGACCCTGAACAGTTGCGGGAGGCACAGGACAAATACCGGGTGAGATTGGCAATCTCCGACCTTGCTGCCCCAGAACTGGAGTTCCGAATGCGGGCGATCGCCGACCTGGGAGACCGACTGGGACCTGCTGGCCGCATGGCAGTCCCTTATTTGCTGGGAATGATTGAAAGCCGCAACCAGGAACCTGAGGTCAGGCAACTGGCGATCGCCACTCTATCAAAGCTGGGACGGGGAACAAACACGCTACGAACCGAAATTAGCGATCGCCTCCTCACCCTCCTGAATGATCCCACCGAAGACCTCACCATCCGCCGTAGCGTCGCCGAAGCCCTGGGGGAAATGAAAGCTGGGAAAGCCGAGCTAAAGGAGCTGTTGTACAGCGAACTCACCCCCCTCACCCTGCGCCAGGGAGCCGCCAGAGCCATCCGACTGATCGGTGCCAGCAGTGGTGAAGCCATCCCCATGTTGATCGTTGAACTGCAAGAAGAGGAAGCGATTGCCCAGGTCAAATCCATCCCGGTCTTGAAAGAACCGTTAGATGAAGACCTCACCCTCGATCTGGTTGCGATTCCAGGAGGAAAATTTCTGATGGGATCGCCGTCTGATGAAGTGGGGAGAGATTGGTATTCTGCTGATTACTTTGCCGACATAGCAGGATTAGATGTAGAAGCGCAACACGAGGTTACGGTTCAGCCCTTCTGGATGAGCCAGTACCCGATCACTCAGGCACAGTGGCGGGCGATCGCCACCCTTCCCAAAATTGACCGCGACCTTGACCCTGACCCCGCAAACTTCAAAGGCGATCGTCGTCCAGTCGAAACCGTCTCGTGGTACGACGCGATGGAATTTTGCACCCGGTTGTCGCAGCACACAGGCAAGACCTACCGCCTGCCCAGCGAGGCCGAATGGGAATATGCCTGCCGCGCCGGAACCACCACGCCGTTTCATTTTGGGGCAACGCTCGATGGGGCGATCGCCAACTATGATGGCCGATACACCTATGGTGAGGGTAGCCCAGGAGATTTTCGCAACCAGACCGTTGAAGTGGGTAGCTTTGGTGTGGTCAACGCCTTTGGCTTAGCCGAGATGCATGGCACCGTTTGGGAATGGTGTCTCGACCACTGGCACCCGTCTTATGAAGGGGCACCCAGCGACGGCAGTGCCTGGGTTACGGATGGAAATGACCGTTTCAGGCTGCTGCGGGGCGGTTCCTGGTATTTCGTCCCTGGCCTCTGCCGCTCTGCGATTCGCAACCGCCACTCCCCCGGCGGCCTTAGCGATGGCCTCGGATTTCGGTTGGTCTGTGTTTCCCCCTGGACTTAGGTAGCACTTTACACTTTGACCCTCTTGCCCTCTTCCCTCTTTATCTTTTCACTTCTTAGCGCGTTAGCGCTCGAAATATTTTTTCAATTTTCAAGGTACGTCTTCCCCTCGTAGGATGGGCAAAGGGCGCTAGCCCGTGCCCATCGCAAAACTTTGATGTAGATAAATCGGGTAGATGATGGGCACGCTTCGCTTTGCCTATCCTACGGTTGAAGCACGTAGGATGGGCAAAGGGCGCTAGCCCGTGCCCATCGC
>CAZVXA010000008.1:31281-64246 GCA_964630955.1 uncultured bacterium
CTTTGAATGCGCAAACTGGGTGATGGGCACACTTCGCTTTGCCCATCCTACGGTTGAAGCACGTAGGATGGGCAAAGGGCGCTAGCCCGTGCCCATCGCAAAACTTTGAATGCGCAAACTGGGTGATGGGCACACTTCGCTTTGCCCATCCTACGGTTAAAGCTGGGGAGAAGTTGTTGCTAAAAACTGATTTCGGGGATTGCTATAGCTATGGGGGCGATCGCCATTTCACCTTCCCTATTTTGCATCCTCAAGCTCGATGGACTATCGCCGATACTTCCAGCCTGGAGGTTCCTATTTTTTTACAGTAGTTACAGAAAACCGCCAACCCATTTTGATTGAACACATCGATCGACTCAGAGACGCGTTTCGACATGGCCTGGAGCGGCACCCATTCAAAATTGACGGCATTGTGATTCTGCCCGACCATCTACATACAATCTGGCAGTTGCCGGATGGCGACCATGATTTTTCAACTCGATGGATGGTGATCAAGCGGAAATTTTCGACTGGCTTATCAGTTAGCCCCACCAACCAGTCAAAACGATCAAAGCGAGAAAAGGGCATTTGGCAGCGGCGATTTTGGGAACATTGCATTCGTGACGAAGCAGACTGGCGTCAACATATGGATTACATCCACTACAATCCTGTGAAGCACGGCTACTGTGAGTCCCCTGCGGATTGGCCCCATAGCTCCTTTAACCGTTCCCTCCACCAGGGTTTCTATTCCCCCGACTGGGGAACCACTCCCCCACCAACAATCCACCACCTGAACCTGGACTAACCCTTCTATCACTTCCTCACCCGCTGTAGATGGGCAAAGCGCAGAGTGCTCTTGATTCAAGGGGTTGGGATGGGCACGGACTTTCGTCCTTTGCCCATCCTACGGTTCATTACCTCTCGTAGGATGGGCAAAACGAAGTGTGCCCTTTATTCAAACGGTTGGTGATGGGCACCGATACCCTCTGGCTGATCGATACCATCATCGACGGCAGCAACGACCAGGAACCCGTGATTGAATATTTTCCTGGTGATTCCCTGACGACCCCGTTTGAACGCCGCAGAGGACTCCCCATTGGCAATCTGACCAGCCAGTTCTTCGCCAACATTTACCTGAACAGCTTCGACCACTTCGTGAAACAGACCATTAAAGCCGAGAAGTACCTGCGCTACGTTGATGACTTCACCCTGTTCTCGGATGATCGGGAATTTTTGACCGATGCCCGACTTGCGATTGCGACAGGACATCTTTTCTAACCTGGTGTTTACCCATCACTAAAACCTCGGAGTGGCACAAAGTTTTGGTTCTACATCAGCGCGAAGCGCTGTATCATCCTACTGGGGCAGGTCAGTCTAGCTGCTGCGGGGCGGTTCCTGGTATAACAACCCTGGAAACTGCCGCTCTGCGATTCGCAACCGCAACACCCCCGGCAACCTTAACAATAACAACGGGTTTCGGGTCGTCTGTGTTTCCCCCTGCACTCTTCAGTGCCAGAATCGGTGGATGGGAATTCATCGAGCGTGCCGAAGAAGAGTCCAGACCTGCTCTGGCGATGTCCACAACGCAGGCTCCCAGAGTCTACAGAGGCATCCGTAAATCAAACCGGATCGGGCAACCTGGTAGCGTTTGTCGAACGGCTGCCCGATCCATAAAAGTCTTTTGAGAACCCCAAATAATTGCCAGCGATCGCCCACCCCGATCATTGATGCGATCGCCCTCATTTTTGATTTATGCGGTTCAACCCTAACACCCATCACCGACCGCCCTTACCCCAATGAACTGGATTCTACTGATCGCCGCCCTCATTGCCGCCTTTCTGGTGTTTACCTTCGTGCTCAAGGTGGCGCGGGCCGCGATCGGGACGGCGATCGCCCTGATTATTCTGCTGGTCGTGCTACAGGTCGTGTTCGGCATCGGCCCCGGTGAGCTGTGGCAGGAGGTCGTCAACCTGTGGCGATCCTTCTGGCGAATGTTCGGCGGCTCCTGAGAAAAATTGGGGGCACCGCAGAGGCACAGAGGACGCAGAGTTTAGATCTTTGCGTCCTCTGCGCCTCTGCGGTGGAGAGGTCACTGCCCCTCCCGCAAGCGCTCCAGCACCGTTTCCACCGCAGGCGGCAGTTGACGGGCGATCTTGCCCTTTTCCCGGTCGGTCGTCACCAGCGTCACCTGGGCAGTAACGTAGAGAATCTCCTCATCGGGGGATTGGATACGCTGCTCCCACACCATCCGCACGCCCTGGAAACTGCTGAGGCGGGTTCTCACCAGAATTTCGGCTCCCATCTGCACGGATCGATGATAACGAATCGATAGTTCGACCAGGGGCATCTCGTAGCCCAGAGCCACCAGATCGGCGTAGTTAAAACCGAGCGATCGCAGATACTCCACCCGCGCTTCTTCCATCCAGGTGAGATAGGTGCCATGCCACACGACGCCCGCATAGTCAGTGTGGTGGGGGAAAACGCGGGTTGGGTAGTCGAACCAGCTTTTGCCGACAATCAGCGCGGTTGGTTCGATGGCGCTAGTAGATTCCAATTGAGGCTGCATGAGTTCAGAGCTGAGACTTCAAGACATTAAATTTCTTTACTTTTTGAGCCGATCGATGATGTCGCCATTCAAATTCAATATAGACCCAAAAGCACTGGGCTGTCGTCGCGAATAGGGTGAAGTCATCAATGATAATAGACTGGGGGCTGACCGGGTAAAAACTGCGATTGCAGCCGTTCAACTGTTCTATTTGAACGCTACAAATCTGTCCTCCGTTTGTTCAGGCAGCAAGGGTTCCCGATCGCTGCAAGCGCGATTCTGGCCTTCACGCTTGAGTCTTTCAGATGTTACGAATTCCATCAAATCACCCATCTAAATTTTGTTAAGGGGCAATCATGATAGAAAAAATTTTGCTAGCAGATTCGGGCATCGGCCAGTCAGAACAAATGCTAAAGGCGTTGATGGAGATCCCCTCGATCAAGGCAGCGACGGTCACCGTCCTCCATGTGGTGACGCCCCAAACCACAACTGAAGCAATGACCGCTAAGTGGGAGGAGGGTGGCAAGATCCTGGCCAGTGCCATCCAATCGCTGGGGCTGGATCCTGGTCGTTCCAACTCGATTCTGCGGGAGGGCGATCCGAAGGACGTGGTGCTGCGCGTTGCCGATGAGATCGACACCGACCTGATCATCATGGGGTCGCGTGGCCTCAAGCGCATCCAGTCGATTCTAGAGAACTCCGTCAGTCAGTACATCTTCCAACTGGCGGCTCGCCCCATGTTGCTGGTGAAGGACGATGTTTACGTCAAGAAGATTAACCGCATCATGGTAGCGATGGATAAGTCCAATGCTGCGATGGAAACCCTGAAACTGGCGCTGTCGTTCCTGCGCGAGATCAAAGGGAGTCAACTGGTGCTGGTTCACACCAACCCCGACATGAAGATCAAACCCGGTGAAATTGCGGCAAATCCAGAGGAAGATCCCGTGTTAATCCCGGCGATCGCCGAAGCCAGGAAAATGGGCGTCTCCTACAAAGCGGTCGCTCCCGAAGGCAAGGCCGGTGAGCGGATCTGCCAGTTGGCTGAGGACCTCAACGTAGACCTGCTGATGCTGGGTTCACCCGAGCGCCGTCCCACGATCGCCCGTGGTCTGCCGGATCTCGATCGTCTGTTGGGGCAGTCGCTGTCAGATTATGTGCGGGTGTACGCCAACTGTCCCGTGATGCTGGTCAGAACGCAGGATTGATTGCTAGCATCTGAAAAAGCGCTTCCCAATTCGGGGAAGCGCTTTTTCAGTGCCTAAAACCGCCCCGGATCGTCATCCAATGCCATCAAAAAATTCACCAGATCGGTCTGCTGTGCTGCAGTAAACCCGGCCTGTCGGTCTACATAGAAATTATGGCCGCTGCCGTCAAGGTTGCTGTTTACCAGGGCTGGATTGGCCCGGTTGGCAGCAACGACACGGGCACGTAAGCCTCGATCGACCAGCGCCCGCAAACTGGAGGCTGCATCCGCTGGAATCCCCCGACTGAGAGTACCCGTCAAACCTAACCCCTGAGCATTCACAACCTGGGCGGTTCCGTTTGGCGCAATCCGTATGGCTCCGGCTCTGACAGCCACGCCGCCGTCGTGCAGATAGGGAGCGCTGAGGTAGAGGCCGCGCAGGGGAGGAGTTTTGTAACCTCCATTGGGAAGGATACCCTTGGGTAGGGTTGTGGGGCTGTCAGCAATGCCTGCAGTGGGGACAGAAATGGTTCGTGCGTTGGGTGGAATCGGAACGGGGGTGTTCAACGCATAGATCTGGGGGGCAACCAGAAGAGGATTGAGTTTGAGGCGCGATCGCGCCCTGGCCGGATTCGTCCCGATCAGTCCTGCCGCCCGAATTTTGTTGTCCGTAAAGAAGGGCGGAATGTGGCAGGTGGCACATCTGGCCCGACGGAACACCTGCGCCCCCCGCTGCACAGAGCCAGTCAGAATCGCCTGCTGGTTCTGGGGGGATTGATTGGGTGGAGGCACCAGGCTATTCTGATAGGCCGACATCGCGTTTGGGGTCACTGGCAGTGGCAACGTTGGGGAACAGAACGTTGGACGCCAGTACCGCCACCAGAGCCACCAGGAATAAAAGACCAATGAGTATCCTGCTGCGTCGGCCTTTCATAGGGGGGCACTTTGGTGAAAGAATGACTGGAGTTTAACGTTAACGATCGCCCCACACCAAGGAACTTTCGCAAATATTTGCGTGACCGAAAAGCAGCCCGCCCCCCGCAACAAAACCATTCAACTGACACCAGAGGAGCGATCGCACTACACCGATCGCCTCCTCCGACTCACTGCTCCTGCCTCCCCAGAGATGCTCTTAAACCGCACCATCTGTCAGGACTTGTTTGAGTTGCTGGACTGGCTACCGCAGGGATTTGTCGATCTGCTGTTTCTCGACCCGCCCTACAACCTGAGCAAATCGTTCAATGGTCAGGTGGTGAAGCGGCGATCGCTCACCGAGTACGCCGACTGGCTGGAGCACTGGCTATCGCGCCTGGTGCCAGTCCTCAAACCCACCGCCTCCATCTACCTGTGCGGCGACTGGCAATCCTCTCCCGCTCTGTACGCAGTCGCCTCCCGCCATTTCTCTGTGCGCAATCGCATCACCTGGGAGCGGGAAAAGGGGAGGGGGGCAAAGACTAACTGGAAAAACTGCTCCGAGGACATCTGGTTCTGCACGGTCTCGGAGGACTATTACTTTGATGCAGAGGCCGTGCGGCTGAAGCGGCGGGTGCTTGCCCCCTATACCGATGCCACCGGGTTGCCCAAGGACTGGAACCGTGGCTCAGAAGGCAATTTCCGTTTGACTGCGGCTTCCAACCTGTGGACCGACCTGACGGTTCCTTTCTGGTCGATGCCGGAAAATACCAACCATCCCACCCAGAAACCCGAGAAACTTCTGGCAAAAGTCATTCTTGCCAGTTCTCCCCCTCATTCCGTCATCTTCGACCCCTTCCTGGGTTCTGGCACCACCTCGGTAGTCGCCAAAAAGCTGGGCCGACAGTACGTGGGGATTGAGCGGGACGAATACTATGCCTGCCTCGCGGAAAAAAGACTGGAACTCGCGGCGCAAAATTCCCGGATCCAGGGGTATGGCGATCGCATCTTTTGGGAGCGCAACAGCCAGCCATCCTAAAAACAGTGCCGCCCAGAAAGCAGACGGCACCGTGGCTTATTTAGTTATCTTTACTTTCGCGGCTTGCGGTCTGGATGTACAGAATCAGCAAGAAAACCGTTGGCACCAGCACAAATAGAATGCTTGCAAGAAACCCTAAGTTATTGACCTGCATGAAACCTGGCCTCCCTTCACAGAACTGAGAAATCTGCTAACCAGAATATCATCTTGTTGGTTCTCCGATTTCCAGGGTATCCCGCTTTACAAATGTTGATTGAAAACGAGCCAGCCTGGGCATTTTAACCAAAGCAGCCTTCCCCCTCAGGAGATCTGGAGCTAATGATCCGGCAGGAGTGTGAGCACCCCCATTCATCGCAATTCGTCAATCTACTGGCGCAGAGCGAAGCCCGTTTCCGCAAGTTGACCGACAATATTCCAGGAATGATTTACCAGTTTCGGTTAGCGGCGGATGGCAGCATCAATTTCCCCTTCGTCAGTGCTGGCTGTCGTACACTGTTTGAGCTGGAACCCGATGCCCTCCAGCACGATGCCCATCTCCTGGTCGGACTGCTTCATCCAGATGACGTGTCTGGATTTCAGGCATCCGTCGCTGAGTCTGCCCAGACGCTTCAGCCCTGGAACTGGGAGGGGCGGTTTGTGCTGGCATCCGGGCAGGTGAAATGGATTGAAGCAGCCTCTTCTCCTGAAAAACAGGAGGATGACAGCATTGTCTGGGATGGAATGCTGATGGACGTGACGCGGCGCAAGCAGTCGGAGGAAGCGCTGTGGCAACTGAAGCAGGAACTGGAGCGGCGAGTTGAAGAACGCACTGCGGAGCTGAATCGGACGATCGCCACCCTTTCAGTGCTGGAAATCACCCAATTAAAGCAGGCAGAGCAGTCGCTACAGCGCACCAACTCGGAAATGCAGGCCATCTTTCAGGCGTTACCCGACCTGTATTTTCGGATGGATGCCAGCGGTACGGTGGTGGATTTCAAGACGGGGGGGGACACGGATCTGTACCTGGAACCAGGAGAATTTCTGGGGCGGCGGATGGTGGACTATCTGCCGTCCGCGGTGCGATCGCAGGGGGAGGCGGCCATTGCCCAGGTTCAGCAAAGGCGATCGCTCGCCAGTATTGAATACGCGCTGCCGATGCCATCGGGGGAAGTGCAGCACTTTGAGGCCAGATTTGCACCGTTGGGGGAAGAACAGGTAATCGCGGTAGTGCGTAATATCAGCGATCGCAAAGCTGCAGAAGCCATGCTTTCTGAGCAGGAGCAGTTTCTCCGCAGCATCTACGACGGGGTCGAGTCCCTGGTGTGTGTTGTGGATGTCGCCGAAAATGGGGACTTTGTTTATCGCAGCTACAATCGCTACGCGGAGAAGCTAACCGGATTAACCGACGCCGATGTCGCCGGAAAAACCGTTGATCAGCGGTTTGACCCGGAAGAGGCCGCAGCAGTCAACGATTTATTTCGCCGCTGTGTCGAAAGTGGCAATGCGATTACCGAAGAAGAATTTTTAACGATCAACGGTCGTGTGATCTGGCTGATCTCAACGTTCAATCCCCTGCGTGATGCAACGGGCAGAGTCTACCGTCTGGTGGGCACCAGCTTTGACATTACTCCCCTGAAGCAGACGCAGGCCCAGTTGAAGCAACAGGCAGAACGGGAGCGATTGCTCAACGGCATTACCAACCAGATTCGCAATTCCCTCGACTTCGACACCATTCTGACCACTACGGTCGAGACAATTCGCAGCTTCCTCAATATCGATCGCTGTAGCTTCACCTGGTTCGACAGCCATGCCGAGCAAAGCTTGTGGCATACGGTGAAGGAGTCCCGGTTAACCGGTTTACCCCCTCTGGCAGCGTTCGATGCAGATGTCCCCACCGATTCCCTGGCGAAGCACCTGCTAAACCTTGAAATCGTCTGCATCGATGATGTCCAAACCGATGCCGATCCTGCCTTACTGAACTTCCTTCAGAGACTGGAAATCTGTACCCTGCTGACCATTCCCCTTCAGGGGCGATCAGGCGCAATCGGTATGATTAGCTGTAGCCACCGTCAGGCGCGCCATTGGAGTTTTGAGGAGGTAGGACTGGTACAGGCGGTGGTGGAGCAGTTGGCGATCGCCCTCAACCAGGCTGAACTTTATACCCAGAGCCGTGATCGGGCGACAGAATTGCAGCGGTTGCTGGAGGAACTGGGTCGCACCCAGGCACAACTGGTCCAGAGTGAGAAAATGTCGGGACTGGGACAGTTGGTTGCAGGGGTCGCTCATGAAATTAACAACCCCGTAAACTTTATCTACGGGAACCTCACCTATGCCACCGACTACATCACCAGCCTGCTGGGTTTGGTGGCCCTATACCAGAAACACTACCCCACCCCCCACCCCGAAATTCAGGACGAAGCGGAGGCAATTGATCTGGAGTTCCTCCAGACCGACCTGCCCAAACTTTTGAGTTCGATGAAAGTGGGGGCCGATCGCATCCAGAAGATTGTTGCCTCCCTGCGTACCTTCTCCCGCATGGATGAGGCCGAGATGAAGGCCGTTGATATTCACGAGGGCATTGAGAGCACGCTGATGATCCTGCAAAATCGACTGAAAGGCCGCAGCGGTGCCTCTGGAGTTGCCCAAAGCGCCAATCGCTCTCCCATCGAAGTTGTGAAACACTACAGCGATCTGCCCCTGGTGGAATGCTATGCAGGCCAGCTCAATCAGGTGTTTATGAACATCCTGAGCAATGCGATCGATGCCCTGGAGGAAGTCGAGGTTGCCCCTGGAGCGCAGCCCACGATTCAAATTCATACCCGTTTATTAGAGGGCGGTTCCGAAGATTCCAGGTCTGCCAGACGCATCCAGATCCGGCTGATCGACAACGGTCCCGGTATCCCTGCCGCCGTCCAGCAACGTCTGTTTGATCCCTTCTTTACCACCAAACCCGTGGGCAAAGGCACCGGGCTGGGTATGTCCATCAGCTATCAGATCATCACCGACCGACATGGAGGCACGCTCCAGTGCATCTCTGCTCCCGGTGAAGGCGCAGAGTTTGTCATCGAAATCCCGACTCATCAGAGTTAAGGCCCTCTCCTCCTATCCTTCCTCGATCGCCGCCAGCACCGCCTTCGGCAGTAGCTTATCCTTAAACCAGATCACCTTCGCAGGCGTGCCCCCCAGCTTCACCCCTGCCTTCTCCAGGTTGAGCCGCTCTGAAACTGCCAGCACCAGGTTTTCACACCCAGACTGCCGCACCTGGGAAAACTTCTTTTTCAGGTAGTCGGGTCGCCAGTAGCCGACAATTTCCAGCAGGTGCGATCGCCCATCGGGATGCACCAGTCGGAAGTCGGGGATCATCACACTGCCAGGAATCGGGATCAGATCGACCTCGCGCTCCAGTCGCCACTCAGTTTTGAGAGATTCCCAGCGCTCAGCAAAAGCCGCCTCCAACAGGCTGTCATAGGGTTTGCCGGGGGGGTAATGGCTGACCAGTCCACAGTCGGAGTCCAGCGAGAAGCGACGGGTGCGGGTTTCGCCAGAATAGCTGTCCTTCAGTTGTAGTTCTGCCTTGAGACTCCATTTGGTGACGTGCAACAGGGCGGGCAGTAGCTTGGCAATGTCGGTGCCGTAGCGCGTGCTGGCGGTGAACAGGCTGGTGGGGCCGTCGATGGTAATCGTAAAGCCGTGGTCGGCGTCGCCCTCGATATAGGCCATCAGTTGAAACAGCTTCAGGTAGCGAAACAGCAGTTTGTATTCACCAGGATCGTTGCGGTGCGCGTTCAACGTAATCTGGCTGGCTCTGTAAAACACCCCCTGCACCTGGGACAGGTTATAGCGGTGCAGCAGTGCCTCCGGGGTGGGAGCTTCAAATCGGGTGAGAATCCGGTTCTCCTCCAGGTCGGCGTAGAGTCCAGCGCGGATCTGGTCGGGCAGAACTTCTCGCTCCAGTTCCTGACAGAGCTGGTCGGCAAGGCGAGTCAGCGTTGTTGGGGTGGATGCTGGACTGGAAACCACCTCCGCAGACAGGGCAAACACCCGCTGCCGTAGTGCCTGCGGTTCCAGAGGACTGACGATTTCAAACGTGCTGAATGCGTCTGCCTTTAAGAGATGGGCCAGACCCCGCTTCACCTTGAAATCCGTTTCTTCCCCCTCCATCTCCCGCAGTTGAGTCTCCAGTGCCCCTCTGGTCTGACCAACGTGCTGATGAAAGAGCGCGATCAAATCGGTGGCGATCGCCAGATTTCGCTCATCGATCGGCAACCGCTTCGGCTCCAGTTCCTCGCCGTGCTGGCGATTGATCAGTAGTTCAGAGGGCAGCATTATTTTGATTTAACTCGTAGTGTTCAACGATAACAGGCAAATGATTGGCCAAATGGCATACGGTTGAGACAGAATTTGGGAGTGCTAAAATCGGACTGATACAGACTGCTTTCTTTCGCTCTACCCGCTTCCATTATTCACCCCTATTCACCTCACCGCCGCGCCGCCTGTGCAAACCCACAAGTCCAGCAAAATCGACCTGAACGACGAATACCCCTGTCCCTGTCGGCGGCGCGGGCAATTGGTGCCGATCGCCCTTACGGAGGCGTTTGGCTGTAGCCGCTGCCAGCAAATTTTCGTCGTGCAAGATAATGGGCATGCGATCGAGCAACTATCTACCAACTATCCCTACAAGCGAGCGTGGCGCTGGACAGGCAGTCAGTGGCTGGTAATTAATCCCAACCTGGGCAAAGGATTTGTGCCGCTGACCCTGGTCGTAGTATTCGCTCTGGTGTTCCTGCTGCTGCTCACGACTCTCCAGTCTCCCCTCAGTGCCAGTGTGACCTTCCGAGTGATTGCTGCCATGACCCTGTCAATGATGCTGGTGTTTATGCTGTGGCTCGCTTGCAGGCGTTAAGCAAGGGTACGAGTTTGAATTCCTCTTCTGAGTTAAGCGAAATTATCCATCAGGTTCATCACGCCTCTGGTGAACTGGCGGCGATTAGTGGGAGCGATCGCAGCCGTGCTCTCCATGTCATGGCCGAAGCACTGGAGGACCAGCAGGACATGATCCTGGAGGCAAACACCCTGGATCTGGAAGCCAGTCGCGAGATGGCAGTGCCCGACCTGATTCTGGAGTGGCTAAAACTGACTCCGGAGCGTCTCCAGGCGGTCGTAAAAATTCTCCAGCGGCTGTCAGAGTTGTCAGACCCAACCCAACAGATTTTGAATACCCCTTACCAGGTTGAGCAGGGACAAACCTACTGTCAATTGATGCCGTTGGGGGCGATCGCCCTGGTCTACGAGGCACTGCCAGAACTGGGAGCGATCGCCGCCGGACTCTGCCTCCGCACAGGAAACAGCCTGATCCTGCGGGGCAGCAGCGAAGCCAGCAATTCTAACCGGGCCATTGCGGAAACGTTGCAGTTGGCGATCGCCGATGCCGGACTCCCAGAGGGCTGCGTTGGCCTGGTTCCTCCGGAGCAGGGCGACTCCATCCGAGAACTGATCACTCAAGATCCCTATGTCAACCTGGTCATTCCCTATGGGCGTGCCAATCTGGTACAGCAGGTGATCCGACAGGCTACGGTTCCCGTACTCAAGACCGCTCTGGGGAACTGCTGCCTCTACTGGTCCCTCTCTGGCAACTTAGATCTCGTTCGCTGGATGATCCTCGACAGCCACCAGAGCGACCCTGACCCGGTGAACGCAATTGAAAAGGTGCTGGTACATCGAAATGTCGATCCAGGAGTTTTCCATACACTTCTCCATAGCCTGCGCGAGAAGGGCTTTTCTCTGCGGGGGGACGCTGATCTGGTCACTGACTTTCCAGACCTGGTGATGGCCGAGGAGGGGGACTGGGGTCGCGCTTATCTGGACGGCACTATTGCCTTCAAAGTGGTGGACAGCCTGGAGATGGCGATCGCCTGGATTAATCGCTACAGCAGCGGTCATGCCGACAGCATTGTGACAGAGTCTTACCAGGAAAGCCGTCAGTTTGCCTCCACCGTCAACAGTGCCAATATCTACATCAACGCCTCCCCCCGTTTCTACCGCAATCCCAAACGCGGCAGTCCAATCTCCCTGGGTATGTCCAATCAGAAAGGCCACCGTCGTGGAGTGATTACGTTAGAGTCCCTGACAACGTTGAAACACGTTGTTCAGGGGAATGGTTAGTTAAATCGTGGGGTGAGCCTCTGCAGCTCCATTTTTGAGCGGGTAGAATGCACACCTTACAGAACTAGACTTTTGAACAAATTGCGCCGATTGTCCTGAAATTCTAACGATGTCAGAATTTCAGGACAATCGGCGCAATCAATAAATTTGCCGCAAAACGCTTTCATAGAGGGTGTTTTGCGGCATGGTATGAAGAAATAGTCAAAAGCCCAGCATAAAAGTTATGCGGCAGAAGTAGAGTTCGCCAATTCCTCCAGGCGCTCCTGTTGATCCTGAGAGATACAGGACTGGATGACCGACTCCAGATCGCCCTCTAAAACAGTGTTCAAGGAGAAGTTTTGCCCCAAACGGTGGTCGGTCACTCGGTTGTCTTTATAGTTGTATGTGCGAATCTTTTCGGAGCGTTCGCCACTGCCCACCTGCGATCGCCGCATTGAAGTCACCGCTTCCTGCTGTTCCCGCAGTTTGATCTCGTACAGCTTGGCCCGGAGAATCTGCATGGCGCGTTCACGGTTCTGGAGCTGCGATCGCTCCTCAGTACAGAAGACACGAATCCCGGTTGGCTTGTGAATCAGGTCTACCGCTGTCTCCACCTTGTTGACGTTCTGACCTCCGGCACCACCGGAGCGGGCTGTCTTCAGTTCAATATCCTTAGGGTCGATGTGGACTTCCACGTCGTCCACTTCGGGCATCACCGCCACCGTTGCGGTGGAAGTATGCACCCGACCACCCGCTTCCGTTGCAGGAACTCGCTGCACGCGGTGAACGCCTGCTTCGAACTTGAGCTTGCTGTACACCTGGTCACCCGTAACTTCCAGAATGACTTCCTTGAAGCCACCCATATCTCCCAGGGACTCGCTCACCAGCTTGATGCGCCAACTCTGACTCTCGGCGTAGCGGGTATACATGCGCAGGAGATCGCCCGCCCAGATACTGGCCTCATCGCCACCCGTACCCGCACGGATCTCCAGCATGATGTTTTTGTCGTCATTGGGATCACGTGGCAACAACAGCACCTTGAGTCGGCGCTCCAGTTCCTCAATTCTGGACTCCAGCTCACCGACTTCCATCGCGGCCATCTCCCGCAATTCGGCATCGCCTCCGGCTTCCTTGAGAATCTGCCGCGCACCCACCAGGTCATTCTGAGCTTTTTTCCATTCGTCGTAGGCTTCCACAGTTTCTTCCAGGGAGGAACGAGCCTTCGCGACTCGTTGAAACTCGCCAGGGTCTTTCGCCACGTCCGGGTCAGCCAGCCGCCGCGTCAGTTCATGAAAGGTTTGCTCAACTGACTTGAGTTTGTCTAACAGGTAAGCTTCAGCCATTGCAGGAGTCCAAATAGAGGAAGAACGAAAATGCAAAACTGACCTGCAGCGGAGCCATAGCACCACCCAGGCCAGCACTCACCGAATTTCGTCCTACTTCTTGTCGCCGCCCTTCTTGCCACGGCTGTCGGACATACCGTACTTCCGGAGGAATCGCTCCACACGGCCTTCGGTGTCAATAATCTTCTGGGTTCCGGTGTAAAAGGGGTGGTTGCCAGACCACACGTCTACGTGCAGTTCAGGCTTGGTCGATCCGACCGTCATCACCACTTCACCATTGCAGTACACCTTCGCTTCGGGGTACCACTTGGGATGAATATCAGACTTGGGCATGGTTCTTTCCTATCAATTCGAGAGATGGCGCTATTTCAATTCTAACGGGAGAGGTATGAAGTATCAGGTGCCAGGTGTCAGCCAGAAAAGGTGTCAGATATCAGCCAGACTTTAACCCCAAAACCTGAAACCTTGCCAGCCTTAACGCTTGGAGTACTGAGGAGCCTTCCGTGCCTTGTGCAGACCGTACTTTTTCCGTTCCTTCGCACGAGGATCACGGGTTAGATAACCTTCAATCTTCAGTGGCTTCCGGTTGTCAGGGTCAAGCTGGCAGAGGGCGCGAGCCACACCCAGTCGAATCGAGTCAGCCTGTCCGGTAAGTCCGCCACCGTGAGCGTTCACCAGGATATCGTACTCGTTCTCCAGTCCCAGCGTCTCCAGAGGAGCTTTCGCTGCCGACAGGTAGGTGTGATTGTATTGAAGATACAGGTCTCCAGGCTTACCGTTAATCGTCAGTTGACCAGTTCCGGGAACGAGGCGCACGCGAGCAACCGCAGACTTACGGCGGCCTGTGCCCCAATACATGACTCGTCCTGCTTTATCGGTTGCTTGCATTACACTTCTCCAGGAATCGTTTGAATGGTTAAAGTTTCGGGCTGCTGAGCGCTGTGTGGGTGGGTAGGACCTGCATACACCTTGAGCTTGGTGAACAGTTGCCGCCCCAGCGAGTTTTTGGGCAGCATTCCCTTGACGGCCTGCTCAACAATGCGCTCTGGCAGGCGGGCTTGCAGTTTGGCAAAATTCTCAGTCTTCATTCCACCAGGACGACCAGAGTGACGGCGATAAATCTTCTGGTCACGCTTCTTGCCAGTGACATTCACCTTTTCGGCATTCACGACGATCACGAAGTCGCCAGTGTCCAGGTGGGGAGTGTAAGTAGGCTTGTTCTTACCACGTAAAACACGAGCAATTTCACTGGCCAGCCGCCCTAACCGCTGGTCGGCGGCGTCCACGACATACCACTTGCGTTCGATGGCTTCTTGAGGAGGTAGGTAGGTTTTGTTCATGACAGGTTCAGTGAGTTCAGATCAATTCAAAAGTTGGACTGGGTTGAAGGAGGCAGGCTGAATGGTCGGGATATCGGTAACAACTGGAAGGAAAAACTGTGGCTGACTATCGAACCAGAGATGGGGGGGAAACGGAAAGTCGGGATAGCCTACTCGCAACAGACACAAGCCCTGGGGAGGCGCAGCATATTTTACATCGTCTCGCCGCTGCTCTTGCCAGAGGTTTGTGAAATCAGCGGGCGATCGCTCCCCTCGCCCCACCTCCACCAGCAACCCCACCAGCAACCGCACCATTCCGTACAAAAACCCGCTGGCTTGAATTTCAATTTGCAGAAATGAACCGCGACGAGTACACTCCACTGCCTGCACATCAACCCAGGAATGGGCACGGCGAGAACCCGCTCGATGAAACGCTGCTAAATGATGTCTCCCCACCATTGGTTCCAGTGCCGCCTGCATCAGAGCATCATCCAACGGGGCATGGTAATAATGCCAGGTGTAGGGGCGCACAAACAGGTTGGGTCGGGCATCAGTATAGAGCGTGTAGCGGTAGCGCCGCCATGCTGCCGAGAACCGAGCGTGCCAGTGTTTTTCAACAGGGGCGGAGGCCCGAATCAGCACATCGTTGGGTAAACGGCTGTTCAAAATATCAGCCCAGCGATGGGGGGGAATTCGCGTTACTGCATCAAAATGTGCTACCTGAGCCGCCGCGTGAACCCCTGCATCGGTTCGACCGGAGCCGTGAAGCGCCACGGGATGACCCAGCACCGATGCAAGTGCCTGCTCTACCTCCTCCTGCACTGTCCGGTGACAATGCTGCCGCTGCCAGCCATGGAAGTGAGTGCCCAAGTATTGAATCACCAGGGCAACTCGCCGCGATTCGGACGCTGCCGTAGCATCGCCCGTCTCTACTCGTTCTGGCAGCACTGAAGGCATCCCACTCCTCAAGTCAGCTCAATAATGGCCATCTCAGAATTGTCACCGCGCCGACTGACCGTGCGAGTGATGCGGGTATAGCCACCATTTCGGTTGCCATAGCGCTCTGGAGCTTGCTCAAACAGCGCATGCACGAGCTGCTTATCGTAGATATAACCCAAAGCCTGACGACGAGCCGCCAGAGAGCCATCCTTGGCAAGTGTGATCATTCGCTCCACTTCAGAGCGCACCGCTTTAGCTCGCACCTGGGTTGTGGTGATTTTACCGTGGCGGATCAGTTCGGTGGTCAGCGATCGCAACAGGGCGCGACGCTGGTCAGCAGGTTTGCCCAACATGGGGACTCGACAACGGTGACGCATAATCGTTCAGATGAAAACAACGTTCAACAGTAAGACAGGACATCCAGACACAACAATGGGGCGATCTGGGCAGCAAGGCTCAGAGTCACCCCACAAAAACGTTAGGTGGTTTTTGCAGCCTTGTCGTGGGGCAGGGTAATTCCCAACCGTACTTGCAGGGCTTCAATCACTTCCTCAGCAGACTTTGCTCCGAAGTTCTTGATCTCCAGCAGATCCTCCTGGGTGTAGTCCAGCAGATCAGCAACACTATTGATCTGCGCCCGCTTCAAGCAGTTGTAGGCGCGAACTGACAGTTGCAGTTCTTCGATGGGGATCTGGTTATGGGGATCTTCCTCATCGGGGAAGATGTTCCGCATCTCCTCAATGGTGATGTCCTTCAGCGGGGTGAATAGATCAACAAGGATACTTGCCGCCTGACTCAGAGCATCTTGAGGGGTAATGCTACCGTTAGTCCAGATCTCCATAATCAGACGATCCTTCTCCAGAGAACCACCCACACGGGCATCTTCAATGGAGTAGTTCACTTTCCGCACGGGCATGAAAACTGAGTCAATTTGCAGAAAATCCAGTGCTCCATCATCTCTGCCCCGTTCAAAAGAACGGTAACCAATTCCCTTCTCAATACGGAACTCCATTTCTAGCGTGTGACCTGCGGAAACGGTAGCGATGTACTGGTTCTCGTCAATAATTTCGACCTCGGAGGGCAGATCGAAATAAGAGGTGGTTACTGTTGCGGGGCCTTCTACCCGTGCCCGACCAATTAATGTCTGGGAGGAGTAACTTTTCAGAACGACTTCCTTCATCCGCAGCAAAATATCCAGCACATCTTCCTTCACGCCGGGAACCGTCATGAATTCGTGCGTAACCCCAGCAATCCGTACAGCCGTGATCGCTGCCCCCTCGAGGTTGGACAGTAAAACCCGACGGAGAGCATTTCCCACCGTCGTTCCCTGACCCCGCTCCAGCGGCTCAAAGATAAACTTGCTGTAAAGGCTCCGGTCGTTCCCGGTTTCATTCTCTACACACTCAACCTTGAAATGCGCCATACGCCAACCTACCTTCTCCTTAACCCCAAAGCCCACTCAGCACTGCTGCAATACCCCTATTCGCACTGACGGGTCGATGGAAAACACCGACCCCAGCAACTCACATATTTCTAGACGCGACGACGCTTGGGCGGACGACAGCCGTTATGGGGAATGGGGGTGACATCCCGAATCAGGGTAATTTCTAACCCGGCTCCTTGAAGCGCTCGAATCGCAGTCTCCCGACCTGAGCCAGGACCGCTAACCATCACCTCAATCTGTCGCATCCCCTGATCCATTGCCCGCCGAGCTGCGTTCTCAGCAGCAGTCTGAGCAGCAAATGGAGTCCCTTTCTTCGCTCCCTTGAAACCACTAGAACCGGCAGAAGCCCAGGAGATCGCCTCACCATTGGCATCACTGATTGTGATGATGGTGTTGTTGAAGGTGGACTGAATGTGAGCGACCCCATTGGGAACGTTGCGCTTCTGCTTTTTGGGTCCAGTTTTCTTTGTCGGTTGTCGCGCCATGTCTTGCTACGCCTATTTTCAAAAGGTGATCGTGTCGCCCAAAAATTATTTCTTGCTGGGTGCTTTCTTCTTACCAGCAACCGTGCGGCGACCCCCACGGCGGGTACGAGCGTTAGTACGGGTTCGCTGTCCCCGGACAGGCAAACCCAGACGGTGTCGCCGCCCGCGATAGGTACCGATGTCCATCAGTCGCTTGATGTTCATCGACTCCAGTCGTCTGAGGTCACCCTCGACCTCGTAGTTGGTCTCAACAGCCTCACGCAGAGCAGCAACGTCTGCGTCGCTCAGTTCCTTCACGCGGGTGTCGGGATTGACTCCCGTGGACTTGAGAATTTCTTTTGACCGGGTCAGGCCAATTCCATAAATATAGGTCAGACCAATTTCGACGCGCTTATCGCGTGGAAGGTCCACTCCGGCAATTCGTGCCACGCTCCGCTCTCCTAAATATCACTCTCAGCTAACTCAGTTCATTCAGTCAAACCATCCAGGGAAAATGCTTGAAGAGGCATCACCACTGGAAACCGCGCTCTAACCCTGACGCTGCTTATGCTTCGGGTTTTGACAAATCACCATCACTCTGCCGCGCCTGCGAATCACGCGACATTTCTCACAAATCTTTTTGACGGATGCCCGGACTTTCATTGTCCCTACTACTTCTGCGGTACTACAAACCTAATATCTTATCAATTCTAATAACATTCGTCAAACACTTTCTTCAGGGGCAATTCAAGAGATTCAAATTGCCATCTGATTCAGTTGGGTCTACTTTTTCTGGTTGCGCAAACGGTAGGTGATGCGGCCTTTCGTCAGGTCGTAGGGGGTGAGTTCGACTTTGACGCGATCGCCCGGAAGGATTTTGATGTAATTCCGGCGGATCTTTCCAGAAATATGAGCCAGGACATTAAAGCCGTTGTCGAGGTCTACCCGAAACATGGCGTTCGGAAGCGAGTCGGTAACGGTTCCTTCCATCTCGATTAGGTCTTGCTTAGACAATGCTGATTTCTCCTGAGGAACAACAAATAATCAAATTTGTATCAATATTATGCTTTTTGGTACTCCACCCCTAAGCCTAACAAATGTTTCCAGAATCGGCTGAAGGGCTGAATTTGGTGTAGTCGTTCAAGCTGCGATGAGTTGCTTGAGGGTACTGGTGACCCTATCAACCGACTGATTACCATCGACCGACAGAAGATGCTGCCGATTTTGATAGAAGTCAATGAGTGGTGCAGTTTGTTCCCGATAAACGTGCAATCGGTTCCGAATCACATCTTCGTTGTCATCGGCTCTGCCGCGACTGAGGAGACGGGCGACCAGAATTTCGTCTGGTACGTCCAGATTAACGACGTGGGTGTAGGACTGGTCAATATCCTTCAGCAGCAGATCGAGGAACTCGGCCTGGAGAACATTCCGGGGGAAGCCGTCCAGAATCCAGCCATTGGTGGTGTCGGGCTGAGAAAGGCGATCGCGCACCATATCCAGAATCAACTGGTCGGGCACTAGCTCCCCTCGATCCATGTAGCCCTTGGCCTTGATCCCCAGATCGGTTTGTTGGGCCACTGCGCTGCGCAGGATCTCTCCGGTCGAGATATGGGGAATTCCCAGAGCCTCGGCCACTAATGCGGACTGTGTGCCTTTGCCTGCGCCCGGAGGCCCCAAAAAAATTAGTCTAGCCACGTTCTACCACCTAACTCGATTCAGACAACAAGAGTGCGGACATGAAAAGACCGCACTCTCAAAATGCGGTACGAAACCGCAGCCTACTGCTTCACCATACCTTCGTATCGCTGGGAAATGACATAGGTCTGGATTTGCTTTGCGGTGTCAATCGCCACACCCACCAGAATCAGCAGTGACGTTGCACCGAAGCCCTGGAAAGTTTTCACCGGAGACTGACTCTCGATCGCCGTAGGAACAATCGCTACCAAGCTAAGGAAAATCGCCCCCAGAAAAGTCAACCGATTCAGCACCTTCTCAATATAGTTACTGGTGGCCACACCCGGACGAATCCCCGGAATGCTTGCTCCCATCTTCTTCAGGTTCTGCGACATATCGACAGGGTTGACCACCAAGGACGCGTAGAAATAGCTGAAGAAAAGGATGAGCAGCAGATAGGGAATAACGTGCCAGGGACTCTGGGGACTGAGATAAGAAGCAATTTGCTCTAGCGTCTGATTACCCCTGAAAAAGTTGGCGACCAACTGTACAGGGAGGAACAACACAGCATTGGCAAAGATGATCGGCATCACACCGCCCTGGTTAAGCCGCAGAGGCAAATAGCTGCTTTTTTCCAGGTAAAGCCGACGACCCACCTGTCTGCGAGCAGAGATGATGGGAATTCGGCGAGTGCCTTCCTGAACAAACACGATACCGACGATCATCGCCAGAAACACCAGTACCAGGATGACCACCCAGGTCACCAGTTCTCGACCGCCCGTTTGAGCAATTTCAACCGTCTGACCAATCGAGCGAGGTAAGGTCGAAACAATACTGACGAAAATCAGCAATGAAGCCCCATTCCCCACACCGCGCTCGGTAATCAGTTCACCGACCCACATGACGAACATGGAGCCAGCAGTCAGCGCCATGACGGTGCCTGCGATAAACCAGGGACCAGGGTTCTCGGCAAAACGACTGACCAGCAATGCGATACCAAAACTCTGGATGATCGCCCAGCCCAGCGCGACATAGCGGGTAATCTGAGAGATCTTCCGGCGACCCGCTTCACCTTCATTCTTCTGGAGATTCTCCAGACTGGGAATGGCAGCAGTCAGCAACTGAAGGATGATGGAGGCGTTGATGTAGGGTAGAATCCCCAGGGCGAAGACGCCTAGCGCTGACAAGCCACCTCCAACGAACACGTCTACAAAGCTAACGAGTCCGGCCAGCCCCGAATCTCGCAGCCCCTGCTGAAAAGCAACGCGATCGATGCCGGGAACCGGAATAAACGCCCCCAGACGTACCAGAATTAGCATTCCGACAGTAATAAGCAGCCGTCCACGAAGACCGGCTGCCTGTGCCATCTGCATAAACGTCTCTTGGGCGGTTGGAGTCTTATCTCTAACCATGAAGGGATACCTCGTATGCCAGCGAATATAGGCTTGCTTCGGGTGGGACAACCTGACTGCAAGAGTGGAGTTTATTCTTCACCCAGCAATGTACAGGTGCCACCTGCTGCTTCGATCTTAGTGCGGGCTGAGGCTGTGAAGGCAGCTGCCGTTACCTTGAGCGCAACCGACAGCTCTCCATCGCCCAGAACTTTGAGAGGTCCATCGTCCTGGGTCAGAATGCCTGCTTCGAGCAGAGAGCCGAGGGATACTTCAGTATTAGCTGCCAAATCAGCCAAGTCACCCACGTTGATCGTAGTGTACTGCTGGCGATTCAGGACGGTAAAGTGCTTCAGTTTAGGAATGCGGCGATAGAGTGGCATTTGACCGCCTTCAAATCCAGGACGAGTACTACGACCCGAACGGGATTTTTGACCGCGCATTCCAAATCCGCAGCTTGCGCCCTGTCCGGCAGAAATACCGCGACCCACGCGACGACGGCGTTTTTGGGAACCTGCTTGGGGTACTGCGTCTGTAAGTCTCATAGTTGTTGAGGTGGGAGAGTGGGAAGGTGGGAAAGCGGAAGGTGGAGGAACCACAATCCGACAAACCCAGGTTGTTTGCAACTACTTAGACGTAGAGAGATTCAACGGGAACGCCCCGCTCTTCGGCCACGTCGGAGAAAGTGCGGAGGGTAGCCAGTGCGTTGGTGGCGGCGCGAGCGTTGTTCAAGGGATTGCCCGAACCCAACTGCTTAGCCAGCACATTGCGAACTCCTGCCAATTCCAGAACTGTACGGACAGCTCCCCCAGCGATTACCCCGGTACCGGGAGCAGCGGGACGCATCATTACTTTTGCACCGCCGCCATCGCCCTTCACGGGATGGGGAATCGAGTTGGACTTGGTAAGAGGAACTTCCACCAGATGCTTCTTACCGTCAACAACACCTTTACGAACTGCACCAATGACGTCGCTGGCCTTACCAACACCAACACCCACCTGACCCTTTTCATTACCGACGATGACAATCGCTCGGAAGCTCAGCTTCTTACCGCCCTTGACCACCTTAGTCACACGGCGAATCTGAACCACCCGCTCCTGCCAGTCAGATTCCTTCTCTTTTGCCTTACTTTTTTTATTGCTACGCTCTTTAGCCATTGTTCTTGCCTACCTTAGAACTCCAGTCCGCCTTCTCGTGCTGCGTCAGCCAGTGCCTTCACCCGGCCATGATACAGGTTGCCACCGCGATCGAAGACGACCTGGCTTATGCCCTGAGCGATCGCTCGTTGAGCAACCAGCTTACCAACCTGGCTGGAGGCATCGCAGTTGGCTCCCGTTTCCAGTTCGCCCTTCAGTTCGGGGTCAAGGGTGGAAGCAGCCACCAGCGTTTTGTGCTGAGTATCATCAATGATCTGAGCGTAGATGTGTTGATTCGAACGAAAAACTGCCAGCCTGGGGCGCTCGGTGGTGCCAGAAACCGTCCGGCGAATGCGTCTGTGGCGACGCTGAATGGATTCTTTGCGAGTCAGTTTCATGGTTACTTCTTACCTGCCTTACCAGCTTTCAAGCGGAGCGATTCTGTTGCGTAGCGAATGCCCTTGCCCTTGTAAGGCTCCAGTGGGCGGACGGAGCGAATCAATGCAGCCACGTCGCCGACGGCCTGCTTGTCGATCCCAACTACGCTGAAGTTGAACCCTTGCTGGCTCTTGGTGTTGGGGATGGGCACAGCTTTTTGATCAACCTCAACCGTAACCCCTTTGGGCAGATCGATTTCCACCGGGTGGCTGTAGCCCGCGTTGATGGTAAGCTTGCTACCAGCGGACTGGAGACGGTAACCCACCCCAGCGATCTGCATATTCTTTTTAAATCCTTCCGTGACTCCCGTGACCATGTTGGCCACCAGGGTACGGCTCAGACCGTGACGCTGACGTGCGGCGCGGGAATCATCCCGGCGGTTAACCAGAAGGGTGCCATCCTGCTGCACAACCTCTACCTCATCAGGCAGTGTCATGGACAGCTCGCCTTTGGGGCCTTTCACAGCTACTTGCTGTCCCGTGATATTGACGGTGACCTTGGCGGGCACAGGGATGGGACGTTTACCGATGCGAGACATGACTCAATGCTCCAGATCAAATTACCAGATGTAGCAGAGGACCTCGCCACCCAGTCCACGACGACGCGCATCCCGGTCGGTCATGATACCGCTGGAGGTCGAGATAATGGCGATGCCGATACCCCCCAGCACGCGAGGCAGTTCACGACAGTTGGAGTAGACCCGCAGTCCAGGTTTACTCACCCGCTGTAGGGCATTAATAATCGGCTGGCGCGTCTTGCCCTTATATTTGAGGGCAATCACCAGATGCTTTTTCACACCCTCGCCCGCCTCTGAAAACTCAGCGATGAACCCCTCCTGCTGAAGCACCTGCGCGATGCTACGGGTCATTTTGGTGGAGGGAACTTCCGTCGTTTGATGCCTCGCCATCGTCGCGTTGCGAATCCGGGTCAGCATATCTGAAATGGTATCGTTTGCCGCCATAGTGTCCTCTTTTTCAAACTGCCTCAGTTATCGCGGAAGGGCATTCCCATTTCCTTCAGCAGGGCACGTCCTTCTTCGTCAGTGTTTGCAGTCGTGATAATTGAAATGTCCATCCCCCGGATCTGGTCAATGTTGTCGTACTCAATTTCGGGGAAAATCAGTTGCTCGCGCAGACCCAGCGTGTAGTTGCCACGTCCGTCGAAGCTCTTGGGGCTGATGCCGCGAAAGTCGCGAATACGAGGCAGCACCAGATTGACCAGTCGATCCATGAAAGCGTACATGCGGTCAGAGCGCAGCGTCACCATAATCCCGACAGGCATACCTTTACGGATTTTGAAGCCAGCAATCGCCTTCTTGGCCCGCGTCACCACTGGTTTTTGTCCAGTAATGACCGCAATTTCAGCAAGGGAGGCTTCCAGAGCCTTAGCGTTCTGAGCTGCCTCGCCCATTCCCCGGTTAACAGTGACCTTGAAGATCTTCGGCACCTGGTGAATGTTGTTGTACTTGAATTGTTCCATTAGCTTTGGAACAACCTGGTCTTGATAATGCGCTTTAAGGTTAATCGGCATGGTTGTGTCCTGTAAACTTCCTGGGCTTGGTCAGGAATCGGTTTGAACTAATCGATAATCTCGCCCGTCTTCTTCAGCATCCGCACTTTGCGGCCTTCAGCGTTGATGGTGTAAGCCACACGGCTGGCGACCTTTTGCTTGTTGGAATAGAGCATCACGTTGGAACTGTGGACAGGCGCTTCAAACGTGGTAATCTGGCCTGATTCACCTTCCTGCTGGGGTTTGACGTGCTTAGTTTTGACGTTCACGCCCTTAACGACGACTTTGCTAGTTTCGGGCATGACCCGCAGGACTTCGCCCACTTTGCCTTTCTCACTACCCGAAATCACCTGAACGGTGTCGCCTTTCTTGACGTGCATTTTGTGCCGAACTTTACTTGTGCCAGCCATTACAGCACCTCCGGAGCCAGCGAAACAATTTTGGTGAAGTTTTTATCGCGCAGTTCCCGAGCCACGGGGCCAAATACGCGAGTGCCTCTTGGGTTGCCGTCGTTGTTAATAATGACAGCGGCGTTGTCGTCGAAGCGGATGCTCATGCCGCTATCGCGCTGAAGACCTTTCTTGGTGCGAACCACCACGGCCTTGACAACATCGGACTTTTTGACCGCCATATTAGGAATGGCATCTTTGACCACGGCGATAATCACATCACCGACGTTGGCGTAACGACGGTTGCCGCCCAGCACCCGGATGCACATGAGCTTACGAGCGCCACTATTATCGGCAACATTGAGATAGGTTTCTTGCTGGATCATGGTTTCCCTCCCGGAATCAAGCTTGTGAAGGTTCAGTGAGGATATCAACCACGGTCCACCGTTTGGTGCGGCTGAGGGGCCGGGTTTCCTGGATACGGACGCGATCGCCCTCTTTGCATTTATTTTCTTCGTCGTGTGCCTTGTACCGCTTGGTTCTCACCATAATCTTGCGGTACTTGGGATGGGGAGCGCGGTTCTCAACGGCCACCACCACTGTTTTTTCCATCTTGTTGCTGACAACAACACCAACCCGTTCTTTGACTGCCATGACTCCTTACTCCTTCTCTGCCTTCAGTTGACGTTCCCGCTCAACCGTAAGCAGTTGCGCTAGACGATGGCGAGTGTGCTTATATTGATGGGTTTTCGTTAACTGACGGGTAGCCTGCTGAAAGCGCAGGTCAAACAGTTGCTTCTTTGCAGCGACGATCTGTTCGCTGAGTTCTTCATCGCTCAGATCCCGCACCTCGGAAACTTTGGGAAATGGCATAATCAGGACTCCTCCGTCGTGCGCGTAATAAACTTCGTCTTGATGGGCAGCTTATAGGATGCCAGACGCATGGCCTCACGAGCGATCTCTTCCGACACTCCGGCGATCTCAAACAAGATGCGACCGGGCTTGACCACTGCCACCCAGAATTCGGGGTTTCCCTTACCAGAACCCATCCGGGTTTCTGCGGGACGCATCGTGATCGGCTTGTCGGGGAAAATCCGAATCCAGATTTTTCCACCTCGGCGAATGTAGCGGGTCATGGCACGGCGACTGGCTTCGATCTGGCGAGAAGTAATCCAGCAGGGTTCCTGGGCTTGCAGCGCAAAATCGCCAAAGTTGAGTTCGTTACCTCGCGTCGCCTGACCCTTCATGCGTCCGCGCTGCTGCTTTCTAAATTTTGTTCTTCTAGGACTTAGCATGAGTGGTTACCCCTCGTTCGATCGGTCTTCAAACTGTTGACGGCGGCGCTGCTGACGGCGAGGCTTTTGTTCACGGCTGGGGGCAGCGATCTCTTCCTGACCGGGAATGATTTCGCCCTTAAACACCCAGACCTTAATGCCCAGAATTCCGTAGATAGTTTGCGCCGTAATGTAGGCGTAGTCGATATCAGCTCGCAGCGTGTGGAGCGGCACCTTGCCTTCGCGGGTATACTCCGTCCGGGCAATTTCTGCACCGTTCAGACGACCACTGACCTGAATCTTGATACCCTGCACACCTGCCCGCTGTGCCCGCTGAATTGCCTGACGCACCACACGACGGAAGGAAACTCGACGTTCCAACTGCTGCTGCACATACTCGGCAATCAGGTAAGCATCGGCATCCACGCGCTCAACCTCTTTGACGTTGATGCGGATTTGGCGATCGCTCCCCAACACCTTTTGCAGGCCGGTGCGCAATTCTTCAATTCCTTGGCCACCACGACCTACAACCACACCGGGACGAGCTGTATGCACTTCCAGATCTACCTGGTCAGCTTTGCGCTCGATCCGGATCTGGGCAATGCTGGGGCTTTCCAAGCTCTTGAGCTTGAGGGGATTCTTCGCGAAGAAATTGCGAATCTTATAATCCTCTTGCAGCAGATCGGAATAGCGATCGGAGTCAGCAAACCAGCGGGAGCGGTGCTCCTGGGTAATGCCGAGGCGAAAGCCTACTGGATGAATCTTCTGTCCCACGGTACGTCCTCAGAAAAAAATCAACGGTAAAGGGTGAAAGAGGTAATTGGTGATTGGTAACTGGTGATTGGTAATTGGCCTTTGTCGATTCCCCATTACCGATTGCCGATTACCGACTCCCTACTCGCCCACTCCAGGAGCAACGGCAATAGTAATGTGACAGGTCGGTTTGCGGATCTGATAAGCGCGACCTTGAGCGCGAGGGCGGAACCGTTTGAGTACGGGACCCTGATCGGCATAGGCTTGACTGACAATCAGATCAGCGGGGGTGTGGCCCTGATTGTGTTCAGCGTTGGCGACCGCAGAGCGCAGCACCTTGAGGATGGGATCACAGGCCGCGTAGGGCATGAACTCCAGAATAATCAGAGCTTCTCGGTAGCTGCGACCCCGGATCTGGTCGAGGACTCGGCGCACCTTGAGGGGCGACATCCGGATATAGCGAGCGACGGCTTTAACTTCGTCTGGTTTGGTGGCAGGCATAACTTTCTCCTCTCAGCAGCGGGCGATTAGGGGGAAATAAACCGGCTAATCGCCGGAGCTAAAGACTTTATCGACGGGCTTTTTTGTCGCTCTTGGCGTGGCCCCGGAAGGTTCGGGTGGGAGCGAATTCTCCTAGCTTGTGGCCCACCATTTGCTCAGTGACGTAGACCGGAACATGCTGACGACCGTTGTGTACGGCGATCGTATGACCAATCATGTCAGGGATGATGGTGGATGCTCTGGACCAGGTTTTGATCACCTGCTTGTCGCCGCGATCGTTGAGCGCTTCGACCTTCTTCAGCAGGTGGTCGGCCACGAAAGGCCCTTTCTTGAGTGAACGTGACATGGCGGTTAACCTCTACCGAATTTAGGACTCCCGTCCGCCGCGACCACGCTTGGAGGTCCGACGGCGACGACGCACAATCATCGCATTGCTGGCTTTCTTCTTCTTGCGGGTCTTCATCCCCAGCGCAGGCTTACCCCAGGGAGTGACAGGACCGGAACGGCCAATGGGTGCCCGACCCTCACCACCACCGTGGGGATGATCCACCGGGTTCATGACGCTACCGCGCACTTCGGGACGACGACCGCGCCAGCGCTTGCGACCTGCCTTACCGAGACTCTGGTTACGGTGATCAGTGTTGCCAACCTGACCAATGGTGGCATAGCACTCCCGACGCACCATCCGGACTTCAGTAGAAGGCAGACGCAGAGTCACGAAGTTACCTTCTTTTGCCACGATCTGAGCCGAAGCGCCCGCAGCCCGCACAATTTGACCACCACGACCGGGGTAAAGTTCAACGTTATGAACGGTCGTACCCAGCGGCATATTGCCCAGAGGCAGAGCATTTCCGGTTTCAAATGGGGAGTCAGGACCAGAGATAACAGTTGCGCCCACTGCCAGACCAACGGGAGCGAGGATATAACGCTTCTCGCCGTCCTGGTAGTACAGCAGGGCGATCCGGGCGTTGCGGTTGGGATCGTATTCGATCGCCGCCACCTTGGCCGGAACGTTCAATTTGTCGCGCCGAAAGTCAACAATGCGGTACAGCCGCTTGTGGCCACCACCCCGGTGACGGGTGGTAATCACCCCCCGGTTGTTCCTTCCCTTCCGGCGATGGGAAGAGAGGGTTAGCGACTTTTCGGGTTCGCTTTTAGTGATTTCAGCAAAATCGGAAACCGAGCGTTCGCGGGTTCCGGGGGTGTAAGGACGATAGTTACGAATTCCCATGAGTCACAGTGTTTGTTTCAGAGGGGCAACGCCACGGGGCGAACAGATGCAGACAGAAAGAAGCTTTAGACTTCGGGGAAGAGGACGATTTCGCTGCCCTCTGCCAGGGTGACGATCGCTCGCTTGAAGTGGGGCTTACTGCCCATGAACCGACCGACACGCTTTTTCTTTGCAGGTGGGTTCTGCGTATTGACGCTGACCACCTTGACATCAAACAGACTTTCGATCGCTGCTTTGATCTCAGGCTTGGTTGCCTTGGGCGCAACCTCGAAGATGTACTGGTTTTCTGCAAGCAAGCGAGTTGCCTTTTCTGTCACCAGCGGTCGGTTAATCAGGTCGGGCAGGCTACGGGGGTCAAACTTAGTCACCGTACACCTCCTGTACTTTTTCGATAGCGGATGCGGTGGCGACAATCTTGTCGGCAGCCAGCAGGTCAAAAATATTTAAGTTACTGGCGGAGATCATACGCAGGTTGCCGATGTTGCGGGCAGAGAGGTAGACCGTCTCATTGCGCTCACCCACAATCAGCAACACTTTGTCTTCCGCACCCACGCCCCAACGAGTCAGCGCTGTAACCAACTCCTTAGTTTTGGGACGAGGCAGCTTGTCCGCGAAATCCTCAACCACGATCAGGTCAGTTGAGCGGCTCTGGAAAGCAGTCCGCAGCGCCAGACGACGCTCCTTGCGGTTCATCTTGACGGAGTAATCTCTGGGCTTGGGTCCAAAGATGACACCACCACCACGCCACAGAGGAGAACGAATCGAACCTGCACGGGCACGTCCAGTTCCTTTCTGCCGCCAAGGCTTGCGACCGCCACCGCTGACCTCGGAACGGGTCTTAGCAGAAGCGGTTCCCTGACGGGCGTTGTTCATTTGACGCACCAGCGCCCGGTGAACAATCCCTGCCGCACTCTCTTCTTTTGCAACCTTGAGATCCAGCGTGGCTGTCCTCGCTTCGCTGCCGTCCCAGTTTTTGACTACACAATCAACCATAGGTTCTCTCCAGTGGGTGTTCGGTGTCGGGTGTTGGGGAAGTTCCTAACCCCTATCCCTCACTCCTACTTCGCTTTACCAACTTGTTTAGCGGGCACGATGTTAATCAAAGCACCCGGCTTGCCAGGAACGGCTCCCTGAATCAGAAGCAGATTGCGCTCCCCATCGACACGAACGACGGTCAGCTTGCGCACCGTAACTTGATCACCACCCAGGCGTCCTGCCATTCGCTTACCGGGATAGACACGACCAGGGGTCGTACCTGCACCTGTAGAACCGGGCAGACGGTGGTTTTTTGAACCGTGCGCCATCGGACCACGCTTGAAGTTGTGCCGCTTCTGGTAACCTGCAAAACCGCGTCCAATACTGGTGCCAATGACATCCACCACCTGTCCGGCGGCAAAAATGTCTGCTTTAATCTGCTGACCTAGCTGATACTCGCCCACGCTGTCGAGGCGATACTCCTTTAGATGGCGCAGGGGGGTTGCCTCTGCTTTTTTCAGGTGCCCCAACTCAGGCCTGTTCAACGATTTTTCGGCCACTTCATAAAAACCAACCTGAATGGCAGAGTAGCCATCCGTGTCAGCAGTTTTAATTTGCGTGACCGTACAGGGACCAGCCTGTACAACGGTGACGGGGATCGATCGCCCCGCTTCGTCAAACACCTGGGTCATACCAAGCTTCGTGCCAAGAATACCTACAGACACGGTTCACGTCTCCCTTATACACACACTAGAAGCCCCGACTGAAAAACCTGACGGCTCTCAGGCAGGAACTAATACAGCAGACACAATCATAACCAGAAGTCCAAGGAACTTCAGGTTCTTACTGCACCTACTTTTTCGCAAAGGAGCAGGACTACAGTTGCTAGTCCAATGACCCCAATGTCTTTTTGACAGAAACAGTTCCCCCGTTCACCCCTGCACCTATAGCAGACGAACCCCTGGGATTTCCGCAATACCTCAGGCAGATGAAGAAATGTATGATAAACGGTTGCCACCGTTCTTCTGCCTGCTTCGCCGGGACTTGAATAGGACTCTTTGCAGAAGCCGATTCAGTATCCTTTCTAAGCGATCGCCCGTCCGGGGAACCCCCCCAAAAAAGCGGCACTCATTTTTGGCGACAATTAAACAGTGTAAACAATCGGATCCGAATTGTCCAGCTTTTTTGAAAAACTTTTTTATCCGAACGTCCTTTGTAAGTGTAGCGCGAGATTGAGAGAATGTGCGAGATTTTTGCAGTTTGCCCCACTGGCCCCCAATCCTTTGGGGGAACAACTGTCTAACATCCTTTGTCGTTCTTTGTCGTTTGGGTTCGTTTTTTTCTACAATGCCGCGAAACGCTCTCTGAGAGAGCGTTTCGCGGCATACCTAATTTTAGCGCCGATTTTCGCTGAAACGCTGTATGTATCAGCATTTCAGCGAAAATCGGCACAATTGAGTCAAAAGTCCAGTAAACTAACTGGGCGTAGAAAAAGTTGAAACCCCAAAGGCTGTTCCGACCTTCGACTTCGCTCAGGGCAGAACAGCCTTTGGGGTTTCAAGCTTAATCGCGCCTACCTACCTTAATTGAAAGGTTTGGGCATCTCTTGCAGAATCTTCTGAGTCGTCTGGAAATAGCTGTCCCAGAATTGTTTCTGTGTTTCGATGGAGAGTTCTACTGCAACTTTTTGAGCTTTGAGAGCTGAATGAATCAATTCCTGTTGAACGTTCAGAGTTTTCTCGAAGTTGTTAGAGATGCTCATCGGATACGTGTGGCTCGTAAAGCTATCCATCCAGAGGGTCACTAGTTTTTGCTGCGATTCAATCAGTTGCTTTTGAGATTCATCCCAAAGTGTGACAAACCGCTTCTGAGACTCATCAAACTGCTGCTGATAGCCTGTAAAAAATTCATTCGTCATCGTAGTTATTGCCTCCAATCTTGATGGGTATCCTTAATAAATGTTCCGAATGAGCGTTGACGATGAAAATTTGGGTTGGGCACAGCTCCTACGCAGGAGTTTTACCACTGCACGGCTTTTACAAATCAACCAGGGTTGTCACAGAATGACAGATTGCTAGGTATCGTGACCTCCGTTCACTTCAAGAACAGTGCCAGTCACAAAACTACTGGCGATCGGCGAAAGCAAAAATGCTGCGGCCCAGGCAACCTCTTCGGGCTTACCAAAGCGGCGAAAAGGAATTTCTGCGGTAATTTTTTCCTTGATTTTTTCAGGAATTGGCTCGGTCATATCCGTTTCAATAAAGCCAGGGGCAATCGCATTCGCACGCACACCGTATCGGGCTGATTCCAGCGCCAGAGCTTTAGTTAATCCAATTACCCCAGCCTTAGAAGCTGAGTAGTTTGTCTGCCCAACATTGCCGCGTACACCAGAAATGGAGCTAATACAGACAACAGCACCCTGCCGCCGTTCGTACATCATGGGAACGACAGGTTTTAGAGTATTAAATACACCCTTCAAGTTCGTTCCGATGACAGCATCAAAATCTTCAGGTGTTGATTTAGAAAAGAAGTTATCACGAGTCATACCCGCGTTAGCAACAACTCCGTAAATCGGTCCCAATTTCTGTTCCACTTTCTCCGCAACCTCTGTCATCACATCAGGATCTGTGACATCGGCTGAAATTGCGAGTGCTTGACTTTCGAGGTTGGGCTGCTTCCGATAGGTGTAGGCAACCTGGCTCCCCATCCCCTGCAGTAAACTCACAAGTGCTGCGCCAATTCCTCGATTACCGCCTGTAATCAGGACAACTTTTCCCTCCAGACCTAAATACTGCATAGGTTAATTCAAGATTGAGAACTGCAAAAAGATGTTGGAACTGCACTGACAACTGACAACGCTCCGCTTCTGAATCTGAAGTACTCATTGAGGAAAAATGCCCTTAGCTTCGGGGAGACTCCTGTGCACTCATCAAGCGTAATTCCAGGAACCTCTTTGCCTGTAATCGACCATCCTCCATTAGTTTGTTAATTTGTTCGGGACTGCGGTCGAGTTTACTTTCATAGTTCAGGCTCTTCTGTAGTGAATCAGACATTTCGATGAAGGGGATGTAGTAAGGTTTGTCCTCTAAATCGATGAAAGAGCGAGGAATCTTAATCGGTTCTCGAATACCCAATTCTTCCAGAAATTCTTCTTTGTATGCACCACGCAGGAGTAGGTTGTTGAGTTTTTCGATGGACTGCAGACTCTGGAATAGGGAGATATTGCCCTCAAGTTCATTGCGGCGATCGAGAATATCGTCGGGTGCGACAGGAACGCTTTCTCTACGAGTAGGATTGAGCTTAATCACCCAGATTTCTTGAGGCAGATTCCCCATGCCCACATAATTGGGATCAATCAATTCGGTAATGGGTGGATTGTCTGAAAAGATACCATCCCAATAAGCATCCTTGCCAATTTCTACTGCTGGGAAGAGGTTAGGGATCGCACAGGAGGAGAGAATGTGTTCAACTTTGATGGCCTCTTTAGCTGAGTTAAACATCCACAACTTGCCAGTGAGAATATTGCTTGCCCCAAGGAGCAGTACGGGTGCTTCTGGCTGTGGTCCCCAGGAGGCGATTTCCTGAAAGTCGATGTGAGTTTCCAACAATTCCTGGAAGTTAGTGAAGCGGCTGCGCAAACCCAGAGTTGCCACAGACATCCAGTTTTTAAGCAATGGGGATGCGGGGCTGATATTAAATTGAGGCAAAAGTCCTTTACTGGTGTACTCCAGCGTCTTAATGGCGAAATCGTTGAACAACTGTTCCTGATAGGATTGCGCTGTATTGTCCTGCCAGAAGTCGGTTAATCGTTTAGCAACAGTGGTATCGCCCTTTCTCATACTATACCAGGTTAGAACTGCACCTAGCGCCCCCCCGGATGTGCCACTCAAGCTGACGATCTCATATTGGTTTTGAATGCCGTTTTCAAACAGAGCTTGCAACGCACCTGCCGTAAATGCAGCATGGCTCCCTCCACCCTGACAAGCGATCGCAATCCTGGTTTTCATAGATGTCCTCTAACAAAAACAGTATGTATAGCAATCCTATTTGATTTGTGAGAGGGGGTGCAGGGGTGCCCCACAACTCACCTGCACGAGAAGTGAAATATTTGAATCAAGTCAATGATGATTTAACTCACTTTGACTTTGATCGCTACAATGAACCTGACCGAAGACACAGTTTACAGACTTCACAAATCAATGGTAGGTAGCATGACTTTGCTATCACACAGTAGTTGTATTCCTGCTCCCCGTTCTTGTCGAAAGGACTACGATATCTAAGTGCAAATAGCTGCAAAGGTAAATATAGGGCGAAACAATATGAAATCGATATGCTCTACGAGCACTAAGTAACTGGACTTTTGACTAAATCGCGCCGATTTTTTCTGAAACGCTGTCGTTGACAGC